>NZ_JBIWEU010000014.1:0-109072 GCF_044762675.1 Peribacillus sp. NPDC096448
TCCCAATTTGACCTGCAAGAATTACTGGAATTTCAAGGGAAAATCCGCTTAGTAAAAGGTGCTTATCAAGAAAAAGAAGGTACGTATATCCCACGGTCTGTAGAACTAGATAAGCGTTACGTAGATTTTGTTATGGCTTGTGTGGCAAGAAACCATCCTCTGTCGATAGCAACACATGATGAAAAGCTTGTCGCAGCACTTAAAGAAAATGGACTGATAGCCAATCCATATACTGAAGTAGAAATGTTAGATGGTGTTCGTCCAGATTTACTTAAATCACTGAGAGATGAGAATTTCCAGACGAAGGTGTACGTCACATATGGAACGGAATGGTACTTGTATCTTGCACATCGCATTGCAGAGCATCCACCAAATCTGTATACGTTTGTGTCTGATATGATTGAGTCAAAAAACCTACAGACCTCCCTTTATGAATAAAGAAGACCATGGATATTTTAAAGGCAGAATGATTGAGCTCTGCCTTTTTTTATTTCTCAGTTTATTTCAACTCTACATAAGTCTTAATGAACTAATGGGTGCTTTAGTTCATTAAGACAAATAAAAAATCGATTTCTTAATGTACAAGAAATCGATTTTTTGATTTAAAATTGTTGGTGGTACCCTATGCCCATCAAGGGAAGAAATCATAATACCCCCAGAACGAAAATTTTGTGCATCTTACTCGTTTTTATCGTTTTGGGGTAACTCGTTATTGTTAGCTTGATGGCGATGTGGGGGTACCCCATTAAGGAACAAAAAAAGGTGATAATGTTATGATATTTATAAGTTAGTTAATACATTAATCTTAACCTTAACCTTTATCTTAAGGTAGAGGTTAAAGTTATCCAAAGCTACAATTTTCCAAATTGAGTGCACCTGTCAATTTAATGTTGGGGGTACCCTGGTGCTACCCCATTGCCATCAAGTTAAAGTTTTGTAGTACCCCCAGAATGAAATTTTGGACTTTCTTGTAACTTATAAGCTCAATTTATCGTTATGGGGGGGACTTATTTTCTTAGCTTGATTGGCATGGGGTACCACCATGACAGTACCCCTTAATGAACTCCCATGAAAATTAAAAAGCTCAAAATCCGGAAAAAACCACAACAAAATAGACTCAGTAAAAACGCTTTTTAAAAAAGGCTGAGCCTTATGAGTGATCTGATTGAGTTTGGTCAATCGTTAAACAAAAACCTCCAATCATAGCAAATTAAGTAGAGGCTGGCGCGACGACCAAAAAAGGATTAATCTCCCATGAGTGCTACCCATAAAGGGCGCGACAGTCGGTGGTACACCGTGGTCGCCGGAGTCAGACTAACGGATGGGCTCAAAGGCACCATAGTTCAACGACCTTCTTCGCCAGCCATTAAAACATTATCGACATAGAGACCAATTTTCATTCTCTGTGGTGAAGCGCTGATTTTTGCGCTTCATGGATGGCTAACGGGTGCGTTAGCTGAAGATCAGAGCTGTTTTTAAGGCAGCTTTTTCTTTATGCAACTAAAGGGGAAGGTTAGTTTAACAAGTTATCATAAAATAAAGAAATTTTGCTCCCAGTAAAGGAAGAATAAATTAAGAAAAGTGGAAGGGATGAAGAAGATTTCACACCAAAGCAAAAACCACATTATTCACATTAAGCCTTGGGAGATAAGGACCTTGATAAACTTTTTCGATAAACGCTCCAGAGATGATCGAACATCTTGGAGGTCAAGAGAGCGTAAAGAACAGGTTTTGAAACGTCACAAACGGTATCTTAAGCTTGGTAGTAAGGGATGTATGTTTAGCATTACATTTTTACCAGAGTTAGAAGCAGTGGGTTCTGTTGGTTACTGGCAAACTTTTTGGAATGAAGAAAGTATGTACGAAATTGGATGGGCTGTACTGGATTTATGTCAATGTTTTCATCCTAAAACTCCTATACCCCTCTAGGAGATTTCCTCCATTTTCTTAGTTATCATAGTTGAGATTACAGGAATTTTCGTATTAATCCCAAATATTAGGACGTTCAACTTCCATTGTCCTTAAATAATCTAAGAGTTGCCCTGTATGCACTGCTTCATGATATGCGATACGCATTAACATATCTCCTAATGAACGAACATACCCTACATCAGAGCGATCAATTTTAATTAGACTTAGATCTTCATTAGAAAAGGAATGAACGGCAAGTAAAAATTGTTTGTGATAAATCTCTGCAAAATCTAATTCATCTTCAATTGATATATACGGTCTTTTTTCAAATGGAGAATGAAAATCCTTCACACTTCCTCTATTTTTAATAGCTAGATAATAATAATACTCAGATTCTAATACGTGACGAACCATTTCTAAACATGTCATTGCCATCTCATCTGGCTTCCAATTTAATTTGTCACTAGAAATTGCTTGCCATACAGTAATACTTCGTCTTCTAGTTTCTTTTAGGTTTAATACTAAGAAATCAATAGTGTTCAATTATATTTCTCCCTTCTATTCAACCTTATAAATTAAGTTTACTAGAGTCTCTGAATAAAATGCAAAGGTTCGTTCTTTTATTTGGATATATTCCCAAAATAAATCTTTCTGTAAGTGGGGTGGTTGCAACGAAATGCTTCATTTCAAAATAAATATTTTCGTATCAATTAGAATCAAATCCAACCATTTTTGTTAACAAGGTCTTATGACATAAACATAGGTTAATCGTACCCATAAATTGTTTTTGTATTTAGTATTTTTTTCCTGTTATTCAATAAATTACTATAAACTTATTGAATTTTTATTTAATTGGTAATATTATGAAAACACCTTGGAGGGATGGAGGTGTTAAGTATGACAGTTAAAGTTCAAAAAACTAGCAAAAAAGCTGCAGTTTTATACAGTTTCCCAGGTTAATAATTATTCATTCTATTATTACATAAACGGGGGTGTTAAACATGACAGTTAAAGTTCAAAAAACTAGCAAAAAAGCTGCAGTTTTATATAGCTTCCCAGGTTAATAATAGCTAAATGTATAAACTTCAAAAATTTTAAGAATAGGGAACTATCGTCAGATAGTTCCCTATTTAAATAAAATGGAGGATTTTTAAATGGTCAAACCTAAATTTAAAGAAACTATCCCTGTGTTTTTTGTAAATGATGAAATACATATAGGTGAAGAAGATGGAGTGGCAGGAATCATTGAAGATCCTAATGGTAGTATTAAGTATTTAATTTCATTAATCGATGGGGAAAATACTATTGATGAAATTATCGAGAAAGTAATACTGAAATTTCCAAATATTACATCTCAAGAAGTACATCAAGCCATTAAATCATTAGATGAAGAAAAATATTTAGAAGACAGCTCTATCAGTCCTAAAGTAATGGGAGAATATGAGAAAGAACGATATAAGGCAAATTTAAACTTTTTTTCACTTTTTACATCTTTAGAAGATAGTAAGTTTGAGATCCAAGAAAAAATTATGAATACTAATATTGCGTTGTTAGGTATTGGGGGGTTGGGTAGCCAGATACTATACCATCTAGCAGCATTAGGATTTCATAACATAAACGCATTAGATTTTGATACTTTAGAGTTAAGTAATTTTAATCGACAGTTGTTATATTCAGAAGAAAACATCAATGAATTAAAGACGGAACTTGCTAAGAAGAGAATTTCTAAGTTTAATCCTAATGTAAACTTAAATATTACAAACAAACGGATAGAATGTGCAGAAGATGTTATGAACCATATTAAAAATAGTGAATATGTCATTTGTGTAGCTGATAAACCAACATTGCATATTCAAGACTGGGTAAATGAGGCTGTAGTCAAGTTAAGAAAACCTTTAGTTTCTGGTGGAGTATTAAATACTAGAGGGCGTTTTTATTCTATGATACCTGGGGAAACTGGTTGTGTAGAATGCCATAAACAGACTGTAATAGACAGTGATGTAGCTATTGATGATCAACTTAATAATATGAATCAAGTAAACTTCCAGAGAAATAATGCAGCAATTAGTCCTAATGTAGCTATGTTAGCTGGAGCTATTGTTAATGAATTTTTAGGACTAGTTACTGGTATTAGTAAGCCAAAGTCATTAGGTAAGATGATGGAATTAAACTTTTCGACATACCAAACATATTCTATTTCAGAGTGGGAAAGACAAAAAAAATGCCCTGTTTGTTATTCAATACCTGTAACATTAACTCAGTAAATATATTATAAAAAGGGGTAAGTATGAAATCTTATCAAGTATTAAGAAACAAAGACTTTTTATTTTTATTTCTTAGTGCTACAACTAGTAAATTGGGCACTTCTTTTTTTCAAGTTGCATTACCTTTATTAGTTTATGAACTAACAAAATCACCAAGTTTAATGGCTTTTACTTTTGTGTTAGAGATAATTCCTCAAGTTTTATTTAGTTTGATAGGAGGAGTATTTGCAGATAGAATCAGTAAAAAGAACATCTTACTGATAGGAGATATTTTCTCGGCTATTTTAGTTATTGTTATTCCTATCTCAGCACTAATGAATCATTTAGAGGTTTGGGTTATTTATGTTATAGCATTTTTATTATCTTCTGTTAGTGCATTTTATCATCCTAGCTTTGAATCTATAGTTCCAGAAACCTTGCAAGGAAAAAACTTAATTCAAGGGAATTCTTTATTTAAATTATCTGAAACTCTAACTACTTTTATAGGGCCTTCTATAGCTGGTATTTTAATAGCTGTAATTGGAGCACATAACCTATTATATTTTAATTTTGTCACTTATTTCTTTTCAGCGATGTTTATTGGTTTTATAGCTAATAAATATCAGAATAAGAATATCGTCAATACATCAATTATTGTTTCTATTAAAGAAGGTATTGATTACGTAGTTAAGACTAAAAAAATATTAATAGGTACTATTTTTATATTTTTAGTTAATTTAGGATATGGAGCAATGGAATCTTTATTCATGTTTTACCTAAAAGGTACGTTGAATCTATCTTCTCAATATATTGGATTAGTGTTTTCTTTACAGACACTAGGATCATTTTTGGCCATTTATTTCGCCAATAAGTTAAACAAATTACCTAGAGGGAATGTAATCATAATTGCTGGAATCTTAATAGGGTTAGGGCAAACAGCATTAACAATGTCTCAAGGACTGTTAATAATATTAATAGCGTGTAGAATAATAATTGTAGGTTCAGTTACTTTATTGGCAATTAATTGGTTTACTTTACGACAAGAAGTAGTTCCATCTGCTTTACTTGGTCGTGTTATTAGCTCAACGCGCATGTTAGCCTTTTTGGCTTTACCTTTCGGTGGAATGCTGTCAGGTATATTTGCTGAATATGTAAATGTAGAAGTAATATTTATTTTAGCTGGCCTTCTTACGGTAATAGTATCTCTTATAGGAATTAAAACGACATTATTTCAAAAAAATCAACATGTTAATAATGAAGTAACTAGTGGAACTGATTGAATAAATTAAAATTTATTTACTGTACACAAGGTCATATACTTAGTTCCTTTATATTATTCGCTAGTAATAACTCTTGAAGATTGAAGATTAAGCCAAACGAAAGCCACATTGCATATGCAATGTGGCTTTCGTTTTCTGGTAAAAGACTTCAAGACGGATGGTACTATTCTAAAAAAGGTGTGTGACCAGTTAATATGGAAGCATTATCAGCCTGATATTATTTTACTAATGGTAAGATGGTACCTACGTAGAACCTCGATTTCTTAGTGCTGAGGGTTTGTTACTTTGCTAAATAAGAGAACGTCGCAACTCGGCAGCTAAAAATATGGATTGTCACTAAAAATCTAAAAAATAAGTTATCTATAATTGCTGTGGAAGGATTTTTACTTCGCTTTAGAAGATAAAGAAAATTTAATTTGATGAGCATGTGGTTAGATCTCCTAATTTGAAAATACCACTCTGCCAACTATTTATTTTTCTTTTACATATCTGTGCTTGGCTTTATCAATTCAGCCACATCTTTATATGTGATAACGTCGTCAATCATTCGCTGAAAATTTCCATGATTAATAATATCTTCACTAATTTTTCTTAATAATGTTACCGTTGCTCTAAAAGGTGCAGACCCACTACTAATTCTCTCAATTCCAGTTTCAGATAGCCGATTCAAAGAAGGTGTACCTTCCCCAGCTAACAAGTTAATTGGACAAGAAATTTCCTGTCTAAGCTTTTCAATGGTATCAATATTTTTTACACCAGGAATAAAAATACAGTCTGCCCCTGCTTTTTGATAAGCTTTTGCCCGATTAATGGCAGACTGAAGCCGAAACACAGAGTCACCAATATTTAGCCAATACAGATCAGTACGTGCATTGATAAATAAAGGCATATTCAACGATCGAGACAGTTCATTGATTGCAGATATTTTTTCGGCTTGTACTGAAACATCAAAAATTGGATCCTCCGGATTTCCAGTCCCATCTTCAAGGTTAATTCCAACCACTCCAGTTGAAATAATCTGTCTAACGTTTTCTACCACTTCCTCAATTGAAGTTCCATAGCCAGCCTCAATATCAGCGCTTACAGGAACAATCACAGAATTGACAATCATTTTGAGAGCTTCCATCAATTTTTCAAACGGAAGGTTCTCACCATCTGAATAACCTAACGAAATTGCCATACCTGCACTGGTTGTACCAATCGCTTTAAATCCACTTTCTTGAAAAATTCTGGCACTACTTGCATCCCAAGCATTTGGCAGTACAAAAGTAGATGATTGGCTATGAAGCTGCTGAAATGTATGGAATTTTATAGATCGATTCTGATAATTCATAAAGTATCTCTCCTTTTCCAAGTAACTTTCACTACTTTTCATTCCTCTATAAGTTTATTGTAAGCCATAATCATATTTTTTAAGTATCATCGAAATAGGGAATGCACAAGGAGTGAATGAACTATGATCTCGAATTTATATAACTCAATTATAATACTTTTTTTAAAATCTCTAGGTTTTCTTTGATGAATTCTTGATGCTTTGTTGCCTCTCGTATCTTACTCCATCCAATAGAACAAAATGCATCATAAAAAGTATAGAACGGCAGAATTTTTTGTAGATTAATCATAGGACGAACCGAATTATAGCCTTGTATGTATGATTCTTTTGTATTTGGTTGTTTACACCAAATATCACGATTAATTTTTGTGAAATCATTTTCTGTTGAGCCTAAACGTGCACTTTCAAAATCAATAATTCCTTTCACATTATTATCCTTTACTAAAATATTTCCGGGTCTAAAATCCATATGTATTAAACAAGGACCATCTGGTGTTGGTAAAGAATAAAAATACTTTTCGAAATAGTGTATACTTTTATCAAATAAATCTTTCGATAAAATCGCCTTTGTATGCTCAGAAAAGTACTCAAATTTTTGTTGAATGAATGCTCTCCATTCTTCTGGCTGATATCTTTCAATAGTATCACTTTTTTTAAAGAACGTTGCAGGTATGGAATGCAGCTTTGCGTGACTTAAGCCTATCTCATATGCTAATGCTTTATCGATTGTCTTTGTACATATTTCTCCATCTATTGCCTCTAATAACAATGCTCCAGGTATCACATCATTTCCTTCCCAAAAATCTAGTACTCTGGGCGTATTTAACTTATCTTGGAGTATTTGAAGAAATTCGTATTCTCGCATTAACTTAGTCTTTGAATAGGGGATTTTAACAAAAACTTGTTGTTGATTGTTTAAAAGTAATTTATAGACAGTTGAGCTATACGACTCTGGAACACTGCTAATTGATAAAACATTCAATCGAAATTGCTGAATAACTTGTTGTAAAATTCCCACTAGAATTTATTCCTCCCTAATTGTCGTTTCCTTTATTTTCCTCATAAATCATTGTATCGTAAACAGCGAGAGTCTACACTAAATAAATGCTCTAGTATCAGCTCATATTATTAAACAATTTTATTGTCTGCATACCAATGCTATCTTCAAGTGGAGATAGCTTTTTTACTGTCTTAAAATGCTAAATAGAACTTAAAGAAGGTGCAAAATAACAGCTAAAATAACAGAAAATACTTTAAAACGAGCTATTAAGCTTTATAGCGAAACAAACGGAATGAGTGTTAATGACATAGTAAAAGCTACAGGAGTTCCACGTTCCACTTTATATGTAAAAATCAGGTAATGGGGTTACTTTAGCAGCTCTTTTTTGTATGAAAATACCTTAGTAAAAAAGCCATGCTAAAATAAACCCTCTATATTCTCATTTTTTTTCGAAGGGCATAAATACTATCTCGTTATTTTAACTGGTTATGCATTTTGTTGTTTAGATGGAGCGATTGAATAGCCTTTCATTTTTAGGTATTCGATCATTTTTAATTCTTTGTTATTTTGTTTTTCTTCAAGGTAATTTGAGCCTAGTTCATGATAAGGTTCGCCAGTTTTTAAGATGTTGTAGGCAATCGTTAATAGTAAATGGGCAAAAGCGATTCGTCCCTTCATTCTTCCCTGCCGTTTGGTAATTCTTTTTCAATGTGTAGCAATTCGATTATTTTGCCTTGATGTCGCTAATACACACTCAACGGCCATCGTTTTCAAAGCTTTGTTACCTTGTGTGGTTTTACTCGTTTTTTTACCAGCACTTTCGTAATTTCCGGGACTCACACCAGCCCAAGAGGCAAGATGTTTAGCCGACTTTATAAAAGAATAATCCAATTAAATATTATAAGGGCATGTTTTGATGAATCTTTTTTCAAAACATGCCCTTTAGATTTATTTATCAAGGTTTCTTGTATTAATTTGATCAAACTTTGTTTCAAATCTACAAGTAACTAACAAATTTTTAAATTAATGAAATAAAAATAATTTTATGAACCAAAGATTCTAATGGTCTCCTAAAGGGAACGCATTACCAATACTTTACAAAAACATATATTTTCATATAATGGTTAATAGAGTGAAAAATCACAGTTTGGTTGGTAGTCCAGACGTATTAGTTGCATCATACTAATATTAGTAGCCTTCCCCCCTCGGGATGTCCATCACTCTGTTATTTAATTAGAGGGGGTTTTCTAATGAAATTAACACTTTACTTTGATGGCCAGTTCTGGGTAGGAATTGTTGAAGATAATCAAGATGGGTTTTTGAGAGCTTGTAAACATATCTTTGGAAAAGAACTTAAAAGATGAAGAGGTACAATACTTTGTAAACCACATAATGATGAGGTTACTGGAACGAGTTACAACAGGTGTAAAGGTTAATTAAAAGAAAGAACAGCACATAAACCCTAAACGGTTAGCTCGTGCTGTTGGAAAAGAAATGAAACAAAAAGGCGCCTCTACCAAAGCTCAAGAAGCATTGAAATTAGAGCTTGAAAAGCGAAAAGTACTTTCTCGTGAACAAATAGAAGAGGAAAAGGAAAAGAAAAGACAATTAAAGGTAGAAAAGCGTAAAAAAAAGCACCGTGGAACGTAAAACTACACCTCCAATTGTTAGATGTTCACTAATGCAGTTCACTTCGGCAGCTCTTTTTCTTAATGAACTAAAGGGGCAGGTTAGTTCTATAAGATGACCGTTAAATGGCGGTCTTTTTTTATGATTATCTTCTTAACGAATATTTGCAACTCAACTGGTTTGTGTCTGCTAAATTACACTATCGTATAATTTATATATAAAATTGTGGAAGTCTACTAATAATTTAATAAAAAAGTTGAAACTTTTTTGTGTCGACTTCTCTCTAATGAGCGAAAGGAGGTCAGTACATGAATGAAATGAAACTCGTAAAAAGGGCGATAAAGGGAAATAAAAACGCCTTTGAAGAACTTCTTGTCATACATAGTGATCAATTGTATCGCACTGCTTTTCTATATGTAGGAAATCGTGAAGATGCATTGGATATTGTTCAAGAAACAGCCTATAAAGCTCTTTTAGCAGTTGGACAATTAAAAAATGAAAGGTTTTTCTTAACATGGCTAACAAAGATTCTTATTCATTGTGCCTTTGATGTCATGAAAAAGAAAAAGAAAGAAATACCAATAGAAAAAATTATTGACCTATCATCTGGAAAAATAGAAAAAAGAGATGAGCATTTAGATTTAGTGAGAGCTATAAATCAATTAAAGGAGCATTATCGAAATGCTGTTATTCTATTTTACTTTCAAGATCTTCCAATCAGCGAAGTGGCAAAAATAATGAACGTGCCTGAAAATACGGTAAAAACATATCTTCACCGAGGAAAAAATCAGTTGAAAAAACTGTTAGGAGGGGTGGCGTACAATGGAGAAGAAACAATTTCAAGTAGAGTATGAGAAGATTGAGGTACCCAAAGAAGACGTTTTGAATGCTATACAAACGGGAGTAAGACGAGCAAATTCTACTGATACACCAAAAAGAAATAAAAAGCGATTGAGTGCATATAGTTTGTCGGCAGCAGCAGCTATTTTTATTTCCTCTAGTTTTATCTTTCCTTCAATGTCACATGTTATGGCTGAAGTACCCTTACTAGGGAAAGTATATATGAACTTTAATGACTTAGTTGGAAGAAATTTAGAATCTCAACAATTAATAACCAAATTAAATGAAACAGCAAGCAATAAAGGTATAGATGTATCTATTACCAGTGCTTATTATGATGGAGCAGTTATTGGTGTTACCTTTAATGTGGCAGGAAACATTAAAACGGAACAAGATGGTGGGCTTATGGGTTTTTATGAAATATTTGATGGTAAGGAAGGTATAGATGATAGTAAAGAAATCGTATATATGGAGCCTTCAGAAAAAGGGTATTCAGGTCATATCCAACTAAATTATCCGAAATCCGAATTACCTCCTGATACTACTTTTCCTCTTGAATTCAAGAGTATTGGAGAAAAAGAAGGAGTTTGGAAATTTGATATTCCAATTAAACAATTACCATACGAGACAATAAAATCAAATGAGGAAAGAAGAAACATTGGTGCAGACGTCAAGGTTCATTTTGATTCGATTATTAAAGGAAAAGCATCAACTGCAATTAATTACACAGCAACTTTTCCAAGTGAAGGAAAACATGATCAAGTCAGATTAGAGGTTTTCAACGACCAAGGAATGGAAATTCCCTTGTTGTCAGATGGTATTGATTTAGAGACCTATAAATCTGAACATCAGATAACTGTAAAAGGAAGAATGATAATTCCTCAGTCTCTAAAAGAAAAAACAAGTTATTTGGAAATTCAACCAAAAGTGGCAGTGCATGAAAAAGATCAGTTTGTTACATTGGAACAGCAAACTCCTATTGAAATAAATTCTAATCGACAAAATCTATCCGTAACAGTGGAAAAAATGACTTTAAAGGAAGACAATTTCATCGTCGATTTCCAAGTTAACCATGGAGACATGAGAAATTGGAATTTTACTTTTTTTAAAGATTTTGCTCGTAATGATATAACGTTAGTTAAAGAGTCCGAAAAAGGTATTTATGAAGAACCGATGAAACATTCAATCAAAGTATTAGATGAGAAAGATTTAAGATTTCGAAGCACATTTGATATTGGTACAGTTAGTGATTTTAGTAAGGACAATTATGTAATAAGAGTTAATTTGAATTCACTAAGTATGAATATACCACTTGAATTAGAATCGGTAAAAATTGATTTAAATTAAATCTTAAAGGTGCTTTACTTCAATAAGGGAGGTAGCTGCGGCACCTCTTTTTCTTATTCCAAAGTTAGTTTGTGAAGGATTGTACTTAAACTAACGGGTGCGTTAGTTCATTAAGATAAATAAAAAATCGATTTAAAATTGTTGGTGATACCCCTTAACGTTGTATATCCGCACTTTCCTGACGCTACCCCATATTGAAGAATGGGTTATAAAAGAAAAACCCCGGTGAGTAGTCTGTATGACTTTAACCGAAAAGGTAATTATTGTATAATGGAGGTATGACAAACTAACCAGGGTTGGTCATACCCCCTTTTTACTTTTTCTAGGTTCTTTGTTCACTTTCCGAAAAGTCGAGCAAAGAAGCCTTTTTTTTCAGCTTTTTCCACTTCTTTTTCTGATTTAATCGTTTCTATTTCCTCTTTAGCAGCTGCCACTTCTTTTTTAGTGGATTCATAATAGAAGTTAGCTTGCTAGAATATTAGAAAGCGATTACATAGAGGAGTGGATTCAAGGTCATCCGATACCTTAGCGAGGAAATTGTCATATGACATTTTTACACTGGTACGGTTGATGGAAGAAGTCGTATGATGCGGATATTACAGGGAGAGGAGCGATGAACCTTACGAAATCAGGTTTCATCCTAATGGTTTTTTATTGTTAACTTTCGTTAGCAAGCAAAGGTCTAGTTTGCTTCACCTCTTGGTAAAATGGAGGGGTAGAAGATAATACCTCTTGGCTCTAAATAAGAGCCAAGAAATAAAGTTTTAGTTAGGGAAAAATACATTCAAATTAATATAGAAAGAAATCTTCTCCTTTTTCATCTAATCCTTTTCACGATAATTGGTTCTTCTCTCTCCCAGCATTTTCGCAGCTTTTTTAGCCTTCTCCTGCTCAGGGTTTGTATACAGGGCAGCCGTTGTGGTTGAGGTATGACCAAGTTGGGTCATCAGTAAATGGATGTCTCCTGACTGCTCCATTAAGTTTGTTCCATAGGTATGTCTCAGTTTGTGTGGCGACATCGACTTATTGGACTTAAATGCCTTGGTGTATTTCTTTACTAGAGCCTCGATGGCGCGGTTGGAAAGAGGGGTGGCTCCATCATTCACTCTAGTCAAGAAAACATAGGCCGTATCATCATTTGAGCCCCTATAACGTTCCGTTCTCACAGCTAGATAATCTTTTATGTCCTGCATAGACGGAGGAGAGACTGCCACTACATCCTTTTTTCCACCTTTACGTAAAACATGTATTTGTTTTTCTTCGAAATCCAAGTCTCGTAGCCTTAGATTAGATAACTCATTCACCCGGATGCCGCTTCCTAAGAAGAGGGATAAAATCGCAAAATCACGTTCCTTGTCCCTTTTAAAATATATGAGTTTTCTGGACTTTTCAGGTAGCTCCTTTTCATAGTTATGCTTCACGAATTCAAGAAATCGCGCATCCTCATCATTGTGGAAAATCTTTGTAGATATTCTGGAAGCACGCGCCCCCAATGTTTCTTTCACTTTATTCACTTCAATTTTCAACATAACATTTCGATAGAAGTAAGGTTCGCCATCATCATTTTCTGTCTGTGTGGTTAAATATTTGAAAAGGGAACGTAATGCTGAAATTTTCCGATTGACGGATACCTTTTCGGCTTTTTTTGTTTCCTTCTTATTGATAGGGATATTTCTCCGTTCCAAAAATTTGATAAAGGATTGGGCTTCGATCAACTTCAACTTTTCCAGCACGGAAAGGGGGATATCCTTAATATGCTCCTGCTCAGCAATGCCTTCGGCTATCAGCCACTCCAAAAATAATTTATAATCAAGAACGTAATTCAAGAGGGTGGAAGGAGACCTTATATCCAATTTATTGTCAACATATTCAACGATATAGAAAGGCATGGACTTAACCAGCTGTTCCAATTTCTGCTCATGGACTTGATGTTGTCTGGTATTGGCCATTGATTTACTCCTTTTTAAAGTTTAATTTATGCGTAAAATTCAATTTTTACGAATAATTGTTTACATAATAATATTATGTTCAAGTTACTAACTGCTAACGTAATAGCCCATGCCCGAAAGGGGTAGGGCTGAAATAATTAACTTTTCACTGGAATTTTTATATACTCATATTTTTCTGGATTTTGAAGTTTATGATTTTCGATAGCAGATTCAGCAGCATCTTTCGTTTCAAAAATTTTATCTACCCTGATTGTTTCCTTTTTTGTATGGAGATCATAAACACGGATTTTGTAATTCATCATAAAACCCCTTTATTAAAATTTAAGGATTTGTTTTGTATAGTCAGTAAAATCCTCAAGATGGTTCGTAACAATTTGCTGCAAAATGTCTATATTAACCGTCTGGTAATCATGAACGGCTATGTTTCTAAAACCTACCATGGCCTTTAATCGCTTGACCGTAATTTCGTCAATAATTAAAGCCCCATGAAGCATATCAAAGGCATCTCTGCTGGTTTGAGGCAAACCTAGTTTCTGTTCAGCTACAATATGCATAGCCAAGTCGATTGACGCTTCGCAGGCCCTTTGTATATTGAGGATTATGGAGTCTTGTTTGGTATAGTCCTTTAGGTTTTCTGGATTATTTTCGTATACAACTTTAACCCGGTTCATGCAACGTTCTATAACACTGATTTTGTTCAATATCACATCATTCTTCATAAATGGTCCCACTTTCTCCTATTTTTTTTAAGATATGTTCGCGTTCCTCATTCAATTTAGCGTACATGCTTAGTGCAGTCATTTGGAGGTTTTTAAGAAGAGTGTCGTTCACTGAATATATAATTGTTCCGGTAGTATATATCTGGGCTTTAAATACCGTGGATGCTATACGGATATTGACCAAATCCACCTCAATTTTCAGAATATCTGCCAATTCCTGTGACAGCTGAAAAACTTCATATGTAGTAAGCGATTGATTCTCACTGTAGAAAGCAATATCGATATCACTGTCTTTATGTATAGAGTTTTTGGCATAAGAACCAAAGATAATAATAAAAACGGGATCTATTTTCTTTATGAGAGTATCTTGAATGGTTTGAAACATTTCTGTATACATAAGACACGCTCCCTAAATTATTATATGAAGATTATACCAAACATTAATTCCTTCGTCCATTTATTCGTAAAACAGAGATTTTACGCATAAATGAATTCTTCCCTCATTATGAACATTAGAAATTCTCAAATAACTACGCCCCAATATAGTGCTCTCCTCCACCTCATTATCCATGGCTACAAGTATGCCTGTATTCTAAAGAACCATTCATTTATTATATCCTTTCTTTTTAAGGTGAGAAAAACATAATACTAATATTAACAAAAAATATCGAATTGTGTTTAAAATTCTTATTCAATTTAATGGCCTTTTAAATGCAAAAGAGCACTACCCTTATTCAAGGATAGCGCCTGATTATGCAACAAGACAAAAAATATGGGATTATCAGAGTAATAATTTCTTAAATCTCATTTTGCTGAAGGACGCAAAATTTCTTAGCGATTAATACCAAGTAGTTTTTGCTGTGCCTCCTCCAGCAGCTCCAAAGGCGTAAGCCTTATACCCAACACCATTATACACTTGTGCGCTATGACAGGAGGTTTGACCACGATTTATCCTCCCGTTACCACCACTACTAGCACAAGAATAAGATGTTCTTTTAGTACCGCTACTAGTATAACTATATACCGTTGCATTCCCAAAGGCATCTATCGGAGCAGCATTAGTAAGCTTCATATAAGCCCAAGATGTTTGACACTTATAACTCCATTTTAGGTATACAGTTCCAAGATAATAACCGTTGGAGTCAATGATATGTTTTGAAGCTTTGGTGACTCCATCACTTGAACAACCTGTTGTAATAGGATTTGTACCATCATAAGATAGGGCAAATGCTTTTTGAGCTGGTGAAACCGCAAATATCAGACCAAAGACAAAAGTAAATATCATCCCAATATTTAATAGTTTTTTCATTATAACAGCTCTCCTTTTTCCTAAACTTTACCATGCAAAAATTTGTATTACGATGAACTAAGGGACTATTTTACATTTAAAAAACGACCATTTTTTAGACAGCAACTAAGCAAAAAAGCTACTAAAGTATTAATTTTCTGAAAATAAACTAAAAAAGAAATCAAATGCAGTTTTAGAGTACTTAAAAGGGAAAAAATCCTATAAATCCATTGCTCAAGAAAGAAATGTAGGTTTATCCCCTCTGAAAAGATGGGTCGCATCCTTTTTCTACGTAAAAAGGATTTTTTAATGGAATCCTTGAATTAATTCTTAATACTAAACGAGGAAGAACAAAATCGCTAACGCGACTAAATCAAGACCCAAGTGTTGATTATTCACTTGGGTCTTTTCTCACGCGTCGCATTGTAACGTTACAAAAAGGACAGACCACTTCAACTTCTTCATCTTCTATTAAATCATAATGGAATTCATCAACAACATATTCAGGTACTTCATCTTCTTTCTCACAACGCAAACACTTAAAAATAATTATCTTTATTTCTTCATCTAAACCAAAAGGATCCTCCTCTTCTAACCACTTTAGAAAATCTTTACTCAATTCATCCTGCTCTTTGTTTTTGGCCAAGGGGTCCTACCCCATTGCCATCAAGCTATTGCAGTTCTTGTCAAAATAAAGCTAAAGAAACTTATGGAAATTCCGGTACTTATGTATTAGTATGTAAAAGTATTACATGGTTCTTAATAACGAATCCAGGGGGAAAAAACGTGCGTAATAAAGGTATTTTATCATTGGTTGCTGTAGGTCTATTTGCTTCATCATTGTCTGTAGGTGCTGTGAAGGCCGAAGGAACCGAGAACGGATTGGCAAGGAAAGCTATTGAACGTCAAGTGGAAAAACCACTTGAAAAAGGTTTCGTTGATTCTAAAACATTTAAACAACTTGAAAAAGAAGTAAATGGTTCTCAACCGCATTCAGTTAAAGGTTCTAGCAAAATGAGTAGAATGAGCAGTTCTTCCAGCGATGAGTATATTTTTGAAACTGAATATAATGATGACTTTGACTCAGCAGACACCGCATCATACGAAAAAGGAACAATCGGTCAATTGCTTCCTTTGAATGATGTGGATTTTCATAAAATAGATGTGCCCAGTAGTGGAGTTTTATTAGTGGCTGGATTATCTGACTCATATGTTATTGATCTAGTATTTGCAGCTGTGCAAAAAGATTTTGTTACAAATAGTAACTTAGAATATTTAGGTAGTGAATATGAGGACGGTGTTGAAGTACAAGCTTATCAAGCTAAAAAAGGCACCTACTATGTGGGTGTTATAGACCAAGATAACGAATACATTGACGATAATACTGAATATGACATTTATGCTACCGCAACAGCATTTGTAGACAATGTTAACCCAACTAAGCCAACTGTTTATAAGGTTGACAATAATGACAAAGTTGTTACTGGTAAAGCAGAAGCTTATTCTACAGTTACTGTTAAAAACGGAAGTAAATCCCTCGGTTCAGCTAAAGCAACATCTAAAGGAACGTTCTCTGTTAAAATTGCAGTTCAAAAAGCAGGTACTAAATTGTCAATCACAGCTAAAGATAGTTCAGGGAATGTGAGCTCAAGTTCAACGGTAACTGTTATAGAAGTTATTGCGCCAAACAAGCCAACAGTAAATAAAATAGATGACAACGATAAAGTTGTTACTGGTAAAGCAGAAGCTCATTCTACGGTTACTGTTAAAAATGGAAGTAAAGTGCTAGGCTCTGCAAAAGCAAGTTCTAAGGGGAGCTACTCAGTCAAGATTAAAGCACAGAAAAAAGGAACTACACTTTCAATAACTGCAAAGGATAAGGCTGGGAATACTAGTTCAAAGGCAACTATTAAAGTTGTAAAACATTAAGTGCAATATGACAAAAAGGGAGCCTAATGGTTCCCTTTTAAGTGTCCGAATATTTACTTTGAAATTTGGGTATGTTATCCTTATATTAACATAAACTAAAAACACCCCCATGCTGATACATGAGGGTGACAACTAGCAAGAGTGCAAGGTCACATCTAACTCTTAATCAAAAGAATCAGAAGAAGAACCATTGACATCTTGGGAGGATGGGTGGTTCTTTTTCTTACTGAACGCAGATATGATGAGACTGGTTGCTACAGCAACTATAGTGTCTTTACCAATATCTGTTACAATGTTCAATAGGAAATGTATCATGCGGTCACCTCCCTTCCCATCTATCATTAGATGGCAAAGGTGAAACTGTGACCTCCCACTCTATCCTCAGTTGTTCCTCTATTTTATCATATCTTTCCCATTCTAGTAATTATATGCAGAAAAAGTCTAATAAATAATTTAACATAAAAAAGAAGGCGTATTCGCCCTCTTCTACTAACTTAGATTAATTCCCTTTGTTTACAAGTGCAGCTAACATCTGAACAACATCAACCAGATAAGCATTTATATTATACGCAATGACTACAAGGCTCGCTGCAATAGCAACTAAAGAGTATGTTCTAATCAATTCTTGTTTTTCGGGATCTATTTTCACAACGCATCTACTCCTTATTATTTCGATTTGGAACATAGAACCCTTTTCATTCGACGGATTCATTAATTGTTTTTACTTCAGATATTGGAGCGTATTTATAGAATGTCATACCTGCTAACCCAAGAAGCATAATGGCTACTAGAATACCAGTAACCCATATGATGATTTTCCTTTTCATATACATCACTCCTTGTACTTTTTTAATGAGCCGCCTGCGTTTTTTGAAATCTTCTCATACTATATGTATAAAAATATATTCGTAGAAAAAAAGGGTAATCTAATGACTACCCTTTTTTTCTATTTCTTAAATTTCACTCTGATTTAGTAATTGTTGGACCAATCAAATTGCCATGAAGTTGATCCTCTTTTAATTTTTACATATTGACTAGAACCGACAACTGCAGCTCCTGCACCAGACCCCATAAATAACGGATTAATTTAATGTATTTATTTATAATCAAAAGCCCAATACCACCTGCTCTTCAAGTATCAGTTTCTAAACACGAACTAATTGAATTAGTGGCTAAGTGGTATAAACCAATCGAAGAATTAACCTCACATTTTAAAATTTCTAATACCCTTTCCCCGATTAAAAAATAAAAATACCTCTACCATAACTATGTTATGGTAAACTGTTTGTTGAAATTGTAATTAATATGAAATTTAAAAAGCAGAAAAGGAGTGACAATATGCGTCGTGAACAAACAGTCCATTTGGAACGACTTCACACCAATATGCTGGAGCTTCCGTGAGATCACTTTTAACATTATATATTCTATCGAGGTGTATGGTCTTGAATATGACCTTCTTTTTCGAGTGATAAATCAATAAAGAGAACTGATGTCGATATATATCAGTTCTCTAGTAAAAATTTTTTCTATATTCTTTATTTGTTATATGAGAAGAAGTTTATAGTGGAATCAAAAAAGGTCAGTCCCTACTGAACCTTCCCATTATTCTCTTGGTTATTCTTTTCTGAAATTCGTCTTTGATTGGCTTTCGTCTCAGCATTCACATGGTTTGCATCATTTGGTTTATTTTTTTTAGAACCTCTTGCATCATTACTCATACTTATTCACCTCCCGTGGCAGCTTATATACGTATGTTAGCTTACTCTTGCCTCCAAATTTTATACGCCTCACCTGAATGTAGCACATCGCTAACTAGCAAAAAGACACCCGTACAGACCGCGGACAACATTATTTCAATCACACAAAAAGAGCAAACCCGTTTAAAGTCCACTCTTGTCATGATTCAAAAATATCCCCATCAAAACTTATATCCCTTCGATGTTCAAATTCAATTGCACCCTATTCACTACGTGAAAACCGAAAGAGGTCCTTATAAATGAATTCAGAAGTAGTAGCGTTACAAATACTCGCTTAATCGCAGGATTTCATCACCTTTGAACCCCAGTGCAAAAGATCTTTAATAAAAGGATAGTTGTAACTATCCTTTCTCTGTGCCTGATTTTTTTTGACAGCTTATCAAAAGTAATCCTCAAAGTTCAATAAAATGGCCTTCATGGCTTGGCTTGAGTTTCCCTTTTCTTTAATCCTTTGCAGAAAGTCCATGAACAAAATCACCAGTAAATCTTCGACCGTCAACTCTTCATCCATCAAGTATGGGGAAATATCATGCAGGAATACCTCTCCCCGGTAAATCTCCGACTCCTTGATTCGAAGGGTGATCTCTGCTCGTTTTTCTTCTGAGGTTAGCTCGATTTCTTCTTCCCTTTGCTCAAAAGAGAAAAGGTTAGTCGTCACCTGCTTCAATACCCTTTTTTCAATCATCGGCCGTTCTAGGAATTTTTTCTTGGAAGAAATCAAAAAGGGACAGATCTGTTCATATTTGGCCCCTTTTTTCACTTGTTCCAGAAAATCGAAGTATAAGAGGGCAATAAGGTGATACAAACTTAGGTTTTGTGGAGCCTCTTCAAACAAATCCTTCATGTCCTCGACGAATACCTCTCCCCTTAAAAATTCATAATAGGGTACCTCGATTTGCAGATATCGATATTTTGGCAAGAAGTAATCAA
Organism: Peribacillus sp. NPDC096448; assembly: GCF_044762675.1. Taxonomy (NCBI): domain Bacteria; kingdom Bacillati; phylum Bacillota; class Bacilli; order Caryophanales; family Bacillaceae; genus Peribacillus; species Peribacillus sp. NPDC096448. The sequence goes on from NZ_JBIWEU010000014.1 coordinate 20,156, forward strand.
AAAAACCCTTTTTTTCCTTTGTCCCATAAAACAGCTTGTTCGATAAAAGGTTGAACTGACTATAGGATTTCTTCAATGGAACCCCCTCTTTCTAACCAGGTAACCGTATGATGGATCATGCAAAAGGCAACCCTCCGATCGGACAGGTCCTTTAAGATGGCGACTTCATGCAATCCTCCCCTTTCACCGTATTCCGTTTCCAGCAAATAGGTATGCATATATTCCTTCGTGTCCGTATAGTCCATTGCATAATTCACATCCTTCCATCTAGTCAAACTGAACCTTAGCAATAACGTATTGCAGGCCGTTTGGGTCAAGGATTTCCCCGTCTTTTGCTTATATATCGGATTTAACGTTTTGCAAAGCGTCCGGAGCTTGACCTTCATGACATAATCTACAGGGAACTTAATGTCATGCTGCTTGTCCTTCCTGACTTTTCTCACCGACGTTATTTTGTGCGAAGGACTTCCGGAAGATGTTTTTTGAATAGCTTTTGGTTTTGGATCCTTTTTCTTCATTTCCTCGAAAAAAGGGTTCAATGATGACATCCCTTCCCTCCCCTCCCCTCTCATTCTGTAAAAATGGAAACATACCTCAGGGTCACTTTGCCAGTTTTCCACTTTACTAACAATATAGTGGGGAAGGGGGCACTTTAGAACCGGGGAATGTATAAGCTTCCTTTACCATGGCGATACTATTTAGCAAGAATATTAAATTGCGAGGGATATATATGATGAAAAAGAACAAAAAGGATACGGAGATAAAGAAGCAGTTTGTGAAACTAATGGAACATGCGGGTAAAAAGGCTGGAGGGAAAATTGTAAAGGTAAAGATAAAGTAAGGAGGAAGCGAAGAATAACATTCTGACTTTTATTACGTGTATAGAATATTGCTCAGCAAATTGTTCCTTCTACCCGAAGGCGCTCCTGTAAGTTTTAGAGGTTGCATCAAGCAACCATCAAGCAGGCCTGATGCCTGCTCTAAATGAAGAAAAAACGGATGTTTTTTTCTCCATGCGTGAACGCACCAGCTGAAGATCCAGCCGCTGTGCCTCCTTTTATTGGGTGTTTCCTTCAGTGCTTTCCAAAGGTACTCAGTCCCTAGAAAACAAAAGGGAAAATCATCCCCCTCTTGCTCGTCTTTTTTCATTATTATAAATACCCCTTTTCTTTAAAGCTAACATACTTTCCCGTATGGGAAACAATCAAATGGTCTAAAACTTCAATCCCAATAATTTTCCCTGCTTCCGCCAATCGCCTTGTGACTTCAATGTCTTCCATACTCGGGGTTGGGTCACCCGATGGGTGCTGATGGCTGACAATAAGGGAAGCCGCGTTATTTAAAATGGCGCATTTCAACACATCTCTAGGATGGACGACACTCGCATTCAGGCTTCCCACATGCGCCCGATGTAGACCTACAACATGATTTTTTGTATTGAGCATCATGACAAGAAACACTTCCCTGTCCTCGTTTGCGATTTGCGCTGCGGCTAATTCAGGGCATCTTCTGGCTTACGAATTTGAAAAGCCGCAAACGGTTCAACATTTCCCTTATTTCCTGCTTGATTCGTACCACTTCAAAAATTGGGGTTAATTCCATTTTCAAAAACGCCTTTTCATTTTATTTTTTTATTTGTTTCGCTTTTGATTTTTCTCTGGTGGGTTTTTCTTTCCTATTTTCATTTGCCTTGCGAAGCGAATTAGTTCCCCAAAGGGGGATTATTTTTCCCCTTTGACATGTAGAACGAAAAACACGCATAGGCATTCGGTCAAGGGATTAAGCACAAAAACTTTTTGATGTTGCGAAAGCGCCCCTAATCAAAAAGATTTTTGCCCCTTGATTGATGGACTGGCCGCCTTAGCTTCCTGCCGGAAAGGTTCGGGTGCCCTACCGGCTGGAAGGTTAGCCGGCCTGCGCTGTTTTACGATTCGGAAGGCAAAGGGAAAAATAATAAAAAAAGCAGCCGGGCGGCTGCTATCCTTGTGTTCTTTTATTTTATTAATCTTACGGTATCCGGGTAGTTCTGTATGGCGACGGTAGCCGTAAATGGAACAGGAACTTATGGAATGTAGGCGAAGCATGAGCCGTATAGATCGTCGTTATCGAATCATTTAATGCCAAAGCGACACGTACTAAATTTCAGAAAGGTGTTCTTTCCTTTCTAGACAGTCTGTAGTCTATCCGCACGAAGTAGGTTCTCAGGTCCCTAAAGCTGAAGAAATCAGACAGCCCTTAAGACTGTACAATCGATATAATTAGCATGACTGGATATTTTTTAAAAATATCCAGTAAGACAAACCTTCATAAATAAGATTGAACGCACCTATTATGAAATTTACCTCATATGGTTTCATTATGTAACTAGATGACAAAATAAAACAAAAAAAGACACTCATTAAAGAGCGCCTAAATAAACACCATTCTCTGGTTGGATCCGGTAAACTTATTCTATTCATAGAACCTTCCTTCTGGCCTCATTAATTGCTTATATAAACAAAGTGAAGTATATAAATGACTTCTAATATTCATTTCATCACATTTTCATTTACCATATCTCGAATATAACCAGGTACATTCGTAAAGAATTGTTCCGATCCTTCACGATCATAAGTAGGCATTCCCTCATATGGTCCTTCTAAGATTGAATCAGCAACCAGTACACCCAAATCAACAAAATGACTTTCACTATAATCCAACATCTTTTTATATAAGGATTTATTTATTTGGACCATGAATTTTTTAGGCTCTAAATCTTTATTATTTGGATCAAAATGATTTGAAATGATATATCCAATCAAAACATTCTTTCTCATTCCATACCTTTCAACTAACTCATTTATTCGATCAGATACTTTTTCATTTACGGACATTGCAAAATGATCTGGCTTTAAAGTAATCGTTTCTTTATATTCTTCGACCATTGCCTGTGATGGAAGATTTTTAAAAATCTTTGATAACTCCAAAAGAATGACACCAGCTTTTGATGTTCCTAAATTTACAGCTGCCTTTTCTATATACTCTTCAGCACCATACGAAAGACGAATACTTAATTTTGTTGTCTTGCCTTTATTTGGTTTTGGCAATTTTCCCTCTCCTTTATATTAACATTAATATTTCATAACCATTTCACTTTGAGAAGCTATTTCCACAAAAAACATCCTTATGGTAGTAGAAATGCGATAATCACTATTAGCTTATGGCACCTTAAGGGTGCTTTTTTTGTTTAAACATTAACACTACCTTTATAAAATAGATGTATAGTAATCTATAAAATTGTTGAAAATCCTTTGCTCCGGTTGAGCTAAAGTTCCTTTTTGGACGAGTTTCTTCTATTATATAGAACTACTTTGAAAGTCGCTTTCGTATTCCTTAACCAACTTATAAAAAGTCGTCTTTTTAACGTCTAATTCTCCCATTGCCTTCACAGCTGTCATCTCACCTGCTTGCCAACGATCATACACTTCTTTAAACTCTTCCGTTATTTGAGCTTTCGGTCGGCCGAAGGGCACACCGTTTTGTAAAGCAACATCAATTCCTTCACGCTGCCGTTTTCGTATACGGTCTCTCTCCTCTTCCGCCATCCAGGAAAGGATTTGTAAAACAAGATCTGCGATGAAGGTCCCTAAACTATCCTTAAATTGAGTAGTATCCAGTAAAGGCATATCCATGACGACGATATCTGCTTGCATATTTTTTGTGATGTCATTCCACTCCTGAAGAATCTCTTCTTTGTTCCGGCCAAAACGATCGAGTGAATGAATATATAAGACATCCCCTTTCCGGATCATACGTTTTAACAATTGATATTGAGTCCGGTCAAAGTTTTTCCCACTTTGTTTATCTAGGAAGATATCTCGTTCATCTAATCCTTTTTCTTTCATGGCCTGAAGTTGACGTCCTTCATTTTGATCTTTGCTACTAACTCTTATGTATCCGAATTTACGAAATTCCATCTTTTTACTCCTTTTTCCACTTACTTTCCTATTATTCTACCAAAAGCGTTCGTAAAAGTGTATACAAAATGACGAACGTTCATAAAGTGTTTTTCAGCTTTAACGAACGTGAAAATGAGTTGATTTTATATAAAAAAGACGCGTTCGTAAAAGTGTACTTTTACGAACGGTAGTAACAATGCTATACCACCTATTTCGGAAATTTTATACGCTAAAAGAATTCTAACCTAAATAGTCGATCTCCACTACGTTAAGGAATCGACTTTTTTTACTTCTTCTTATAGCCACTCAAAAATTACCTTGATCCATTTTAAAATTTCAGATGTACTTTATCTTTTGGACATAAAAACACCCCTTTAGAGGATATTATCCAAAGGGGTAAAACGGTGCAACTCTATTATAAACATCGCGTCTTTTTTATAAACATCCTGACTTTATTTCAAAGCCACATCAGTCAATAAAACCTTTTCATTTGTTCCTAATTTAATGGAGTACTCTGTCGGTATCCATAATCCCGTATTTTCGTCCCTGCCTTGAAGCACATAGTTTGGATTCTTTTCTCCGATTTGAGAAGCGGCAATGGCTGATAGCTTTCCTATATTACCACCACTGACACGGTTTACAATCAACACAAGCTCCGTATCCGAAAACTCCGTCATCATTTCATAATCCCCATTGCTATCGCCTGCCACCAATATTGGACCACGTCCCCCTTTTTTACTTGCGATCTCTTTTTGGATCACTTCCGTTTTACCATGCATTCCAGTAAACGGCCAATCCTCTTTATAGTAAGGTTCATACTTGCCGTCTTTCATTTCTAATCGCATGCCAAGGATATTATTCTTTGGCAAATTGTAGCCGTATTTTGGATAATTGGCGAACACTTCGACGAGGTCCCCTAATGACGCGGTAACAACATACACATCAATACCGTTCGCTTGCAATATATACATTAAGTTTGACATTTCAGGTGTCAGCCGGATTCCAGTATAATAAGAACTGCTAACAACACCAGCTTCTCCTTTTAAAGATTCTGGACTTTTCAATGTCACTTTAGATAATTCTCTTCCAAGATTGGCATCATTTGAAGCTTCCCCCAAGCTTTGAAGCTCCTCACGCGTCATATTTGTAAAAAAGTAGAGAATCCATTTCCAACCAATATTTGCTCCATGAGTATCATTAATGGCTTCATACATGTACAACAGCTTTGTTTTAAAATCCTTAAACTCGTCTGTTGCTGTCACTTCCTCTAATGATTTTCCCCTCTGCAGCTCTTGATACAGGAATTGATAATCCCTATCTACATCTGCAGCGATCTCCTCTATCGTAACAGGATTGCCTTCCAAGTTTTTATATTCCCCTGAAAATTCGCCAGGCGGAACGTCCTTTCGAATAATTTTTGAAAACTCTTCTGGGGTTAACTTATATGCCAAATGATCAATTAGATAAACAAAAAGAGCTTCCTCTGTGTCATTCATAATGTTTGTGTTATCCCAATCAAAGACAGCATAAGGTTTCTTTTTCGGGTTATATTTCGGATTGTTTTTACCGTGCTTATCTATTAAACTCTGAACAGCTTTGTACGTATGTGGCGCCCATTTTCCTTCATCCAGCACTTGAACATATTTGTGTCTATTATTTTCTGCTTTTTTAAGCATTGCTTGTTCAGCAGATGCTGTACTAATTGTTGAAGAGAGGAGCAAGCTTAAAATCATGGTCATGACTGAACCCTTTACTTTGTTCTTCATTGCTTAACACTCCCCCTAAAAAAGTAAATAGAGTTTTTTTGAAATATTCAATTTATTTTCCGTTACTGTAAACAATGATTGGTTTTTATCATCTTTTGATTTTTTAACTCTTCTGATTCTAAAAATCCCCCAATAGTATTTTCAATTTTCATTCCAAGTCGTCAGAATCAAATAAAATGAAATCACGGATTTCAAAACAAACTTGTGCTGTGAAGTGGTTGGAGACGTGCTTTCGGATCCATATATGCCTTTGCATTGTTAACTGCAGTAGGTGCTTCACCGAAACCACTTGCGATTAGCTTCACTTTGCCTTCATATGTACAAATGTCTCCAGCAGCATATATTCCCTCGATGTTTGTTTCCATTTTGCTATTTACGACAATAGAATTTTTCTCGATTTCTAGACCCCAGGTTTTGATGGGTCCTAATGAAGAAACAAATCCATAGTTCACAATAACATGATCAACATCCAATATTTCTTTACGATTGCCTTTTACTTCTTCTAAAACTACTTGCTCAATTCTTTCACCACCAGTTAATTCCTTTGGAATGAAAGGAGTGCGTACCTCCACTTTTGAGTTATAGAGATTTTCAATACTGTGTTCATGAGCACGGAACTTATCTCGCCTATGAACTAGAGATACTTTTTCGGCAATCGGTTCAAGCATAAGAGCCCAGTCCACTGCTGAATCTCCGCCTCCACATACCAGTACTCTTTGTCCAGCAAATGTATTCAGGTCATTTATAAAATAATGGAGGTTACTATTCTCAAAATGAGCAGCTTCCTCAAGTTCAATTTTTCGAGGTTGAAATGCACCGTTTCCAGCAGTAATCACAATCGTTTTTGAATAATGCACTTCATTGTTTGTTGATAATTTAAATACCCCATCTACTTGTTTTTCAACCGTTTCTACAGCTTGTTCAAGGCAGATTGTTGATTCAAACTTAGCCATTTGCTCCTTTAAATTGTTAATTAATTCTTGTGCTCGGACCTTAGGGAATCCAGCAACATCATAAATGTACTTTTCAGGATATAATGCTGTAAGTTGCCCACCAAGTTGCGGCAAGCTTTCAATTATTTTCACACTCGCTTGACGCATTCCACCATAGAAAGCTGTAAACAATCCTACAGGTCCACCACCAATGATTGTTATATCGTATACTTTAGTGTCTTCTTTCACACATATCCCCCCATTTAGTAGTTAGTTATCTTGATTTAATCCAGTAACAATATTAACCCTACTCCACCAATTCAACTGTTGGATTCACAAAAGGCACCTGTTCTCAGCAGGTGCCTTTTTTTTACATCACCATTTTATAAGTATCTTTTATTCGACTACCGTACCGATTGACTCTAAAACGTAATTGTAAAATCGGGAAACATGATGTTCAATCGGAACTAAGATTCCACCATCTCTGTATGCCTTTGATCCCATATTTTCTTGACACCATTGACAAGCTTCGAAATCCTGCTCATTTACGCGATGGAATAATTCAACTGCGTCCATTGGATCAAAATCTGGTTTGGCCATTTCATCCGGATCAAATAACCAATCACAAATCACAATCGATCGATCCGTACTAATCGGAATGATTCGGTGAGTGATCACATGATCCGGCGTTAAGTTGATGAATACATGAGGAATAATGGTCATTCCATAATAGATACGGTCATCTTCAGGAAGCAGCCCTTTTAACATTGGTCGATTTCCTTTTCCACTTATGGAGAAGGCCTCCAAATTTTCATTGAAATCTGCCCCTATACCGACTGCATTTTGTGTTCCAATGCCTGTTTTGAATTCAGGAAGTGCCGCTGTCAGTTCAGGGTGAATGGCAGAGCAATGGTAACATTCCTGAAAGTTTTCTACAATGATCTTCCAGTTTGCTTTAACATCATACTCTTTGCGATGTGCGACTCTTAGATTTTGAATTTGATATCTACCGAATGTCTCAAGTTCGCCGAAACGATCAACAATTTGTGAGTCTAATTGTTGTTCAACCGGCATTGGATTTTCTGAAAAGTTCAGCCAGATCATACCATGCCATGTTTGTAAATTCACTTCTTCTAAACCGTAAGTATCATTATTTATTAACTCTTCACGGCATTCACTCGATTTTGGCACTCCCAGCAAGGAACCGTCAAGTCCATAACTCCACGAATGATATGGACATCGGATGATTCCTGTCTTTCCAGATGGATCACTGCAGAGTGTTGCTCCACGATGACGGCATACATTTAAGAAAGATCGCAGCACACGGTCTTTTCCCCTAACAATCAGAATATTTTCGCCTTCAACCTTCGTTGTAATGTATTGACCTGGTTCCGCTACCTCATATTCATAGCCAACGAAAAGCCATGATTTAGCAAAAATATTCTCTTTTTCTAGTTTGAATACCTCCGGTGATGTATAAAATTCTCCTTTTAACGTAGATCTGACTTTCCCTTTATCCTTTAAGACACTCTGATCCATTGCCATCAATTATTCCTCCTTGGTCCTTTTGGAATCATTTAACGATAGTCTGGCATAAGGTGTTTTTTATCTGTTCACAAAAACTTACTTAAAGGCAAAACGCTGCGGGCTGAATAAATCAATGGGATGATTTGTTTTACCATCTATCACTAGTTCCGCTAATATTTCTCCTACAACACTCGCAAACTTAAATCCATGTCCAGAAAATCCAGCTGCAACTGCCACTTGCGGATGATTAGGATGTGCAGAAATTACAAAATGTTCGTCCGGTGTGTTTGTATACATACATGTTTTCCCTTGTAAAAAGCGACCATTTAATTGTGGAATGCCTTGGGCCAGATACTCTCTCATCATGTCCACTTCATCGCTATGCACGTTTCGGTCAATGGTTTCTGGTGTACATGGTTTTCCCTTACGGAAAAAGGCGACTTTTGCTCCTTCTGCACCTATTCCTACAGAAGGGAAACCATATAATTGCACATTGTCATCTGCTTCCCATATATAAATCGGTTGATTCCCAACACGGAATGGTTCTATTCCTCTTGTTGGCTCAAAGAACATTTGAATATGACGCTCTACTTGTAAGTTTACCCCTAAGTCTTTCAAAATCTGTGGTGCCCAGGCTCCTGCAGAAATGACCACTTTTCCAGCTTCGTATGTCCCGTTATTTGTCACAACACGGACACCTTCACCAGAAGGATGTGCTTCCCATGATTGAACAGTTTCGAAGAATCGAAGGTCGGCACCATGCTTCTCTGCATGAAGAAGATGGGTGTATACACTACGTTCGGGTCTGACAAACCCAGCCTTTTCTTCGTATAATGCGATAGTGTTAGGTGATGGGTTAAACACCGGGAAACGCCCGCGAATATCAGTTGCCTCCAGCACTTCGTAAGCAAGGTCCCACTGTTTCGAACTTTTAATACTGCCGGATACAGTTAAACTATCTGGAGGACCCATCATTAATCCTCCCGTAACCGTCATAATCTCTTCTCCGCTTTCTCGCTTAATCTCATCCCATAATTCGTAGGCACGAAGTAATAATGGAACATAAGCTGGATCTTCAAAATAAGATTGTCGAATGATCCGTGATCCGCCGTGGCTGGATCCTTGATCATGTGCGGGACCAAACTGCTCAAGCCCAAGCACACGTTGACCTCTCTTAGCTAATTGATAAGCAGCTGTACTGCCCATGGCTCCTAACCCGATAACAATAACATCATAATGTGTTGACATATATAATCCTCCTGGCTGTTTTCATTTTATTGATGAGCCCTCACAGCGGATTGGCTAATTCTTGTTACTGTATAGCGTTTTCCAAAGTATTCAATACTCAATTGGCTACTTTTATGGATAGTTTCAGGTGATAACAGGGCATACACAATCCCCTTACCAAAGTTGTATGCATAGCCAGCACTTGTTACAAAACCAGCTACCTTATTTTCATCAAATACTGGTTCATACCCCATAACAACCATTGAAGGATCATCCAGTAGTAATGGAGTTAACAATAGGTTAGGTCCATTTGCCTTGCGGTCAATCAATGCTTGTTTCCCAATGAAAGTTGGTTTGTTAAGGTCGACCAAATGGTCGAGTCCTACTTCATAAGGATTATGTTCACTCCAAAAGTCCTTACCGTTTCTTAGTGAAAGTGATTCGATTCGAAGACTTTCAAGTGCACGATCTCCTGCAGCAATGATCTGATAGTGACGTCCTGCTTCAAATAGGATATCCCATAACTTTAATCCTTGATCGGATGTTGTGAATAGCTCCCATCTTTCTGTTCCGGCATAGGAATCGTACACTGCGAGAACTGGAACATTCCCGATAAATCCTTCTTTGGCTTGTCCAATCTCCCATTCACTTTTAACAAAAGCCTGGGAATCAAGAGAATTCATTATCTCGCTCGCCTTACCACCTATTACGCTAAGACCACACATTCCGTTCGTTAGATCTTGGATCACAACCTGGCTGGATACAGGTACTTGTTTTTTAATCCAGCTAGCTTCAACTGCTCCTGTGCAAAGAACAAAGAATGTTGAAGCTGCGGTACGAATCACTTTTATTTCATCTTTTATACCAGCTAATTCATGAAGCATCAGTGTACTCGTCACCTGTCCGATTGGAATATCAATCGTGCTTGTTGTGAGGTGTTCTAGAAACTCAAGTGCCCCTTTTCCACTGATTTCCAACCGTTTTTTGACTGCTGTCACATCATAAAGTCCAGCATATTGACGAGTATGCAGATGTTCAGCTTCGATAATTGGTGACCAATATTGGGCAGCCCACCCTTTGCGCTCCAAGATGCTTTTTCCATACGTTGCAACAAGCGAATCATTTGCTTCAAACCATTGTGGCTGCTCCCAGCCCGATTTTTCGTTAAAATAAGCCCCTAGTGATTGTTGACGCATATAATATGGACTTACACGCATGTCACGTGATGTTTCCGGCTGCATGAACGGATGATGAATATCGTATACTTTTTCATAATTTTCAATAGAGCGTTTCTTATAATAAGCGGGGCTTTGTGCATAAGTGTCAAAACGATTAATATCACACAACTCCAAATCGAGGGTTGGTGCTCCATTTACAATCCATTCAGCCATTTCTTTCCCAACACCGGCAGAATGAGTTACCCATATAGCTTCTGCCGCCCAAAAACCACGAACTTTTTGTGATTCTCCTAGTAGTGGCATCCCATCTGGTGTAAAGGAGAATATCCCGTTTATTCCTCTTTTCACGCCGGCTTGTTTTAATGCAGGAATGAGTTCCTGAGCATCTTCCCATGGCTTTTCAAAATCTTCAGGTGTAAAAGGCTTTACAGATGGCATTTCTTTCGCTTCGCCATATTTCGTAATTTCACTGACCTCAACAGGCAATGGTCGATGTTGATAAGAACCAATTCCTATCCCATTGAATACTTGGCGATAATACATGGCACTATCCTGATGACGGATAATCGGCATTGATACTTCTTCCGTTTCAGCAGCAAGTTCTTGTAAGTCATTCGAAAATACATATTGATGAGCGATTGGTTGAAGAGGAATGGTAACGCCTACCATTTCTCCAATACGAGGTCCCCAGAATCCGGCACAGCAAATGATCAAGTCCGCTTCAAATCGTCCTGCACTTGTTTCCACTGCCTTTACCCGGCCATCCACTACCTCAATGTCCGTTACTTCTGTGTGACCATAAAACTTAGTTCCGCAAGATTTAGAAAAATGAGCCATTTGGTCAACAGCCCGAAGAGGTTTGGCAATTCCATCTGACGGTACATACAGACCACCATAAATGTTATCTGAGTTGAGTAACGGGCTTTTTTGGGCACATTCTTCTGGTGAAAGAACAAATGTCTCCATTCCCCATGATTTTGCAACGCCTGCTTTTCGTTTCAAATCGTCTAAACGTTCCTGAGTATTTGCAACTTCAAGACTTCCTACCGAATAGAAAGAGGGTTGACCTTCATGACTTAACTCTTTGAACGCTTCTACTGTTTGAGAGGCCAAAGTTGTTAGCACTTTGGAAAAACCAAGTTGAAACACAAGCCCTGGAGCATGCGATGTGGATCCCCCTGTTTCAAATAACGGTCCTTGTTCAATAACAGTTATGTTTCGCTGCCCCATTTTATTTAAATAATAGGCTGTACTACATCCAACAACACCTGCACCTATGATGACAATTTTCTTTTGTCCCATAACTCTCCGACCCACTCCCCTCTTTTACCTTCATAGTAACTAGTTGGGTTTTTCTTAATCTGTTAAAAAATCACTATGTTCACATTCAATAACAATTGCTCCTTGTACACCAAAAGAAATTGAAAATTGACCTACTAAAAACATTGACTAACTTTCTAATTGCCCTGTTCGATTACACTAAAAAAATATTGTTGTACAATGTTCCTTCTTAAACTTTTTAATAGTGTGTTTATAGACTGATAAGCTAAAATTTAAGATGGGGCGGTTTGTAGTATCTTGAGGAAGTTGCAAGATGTATTCTAGGAGGATGGTAAACTACTTCACTTTGAAGATCTGCATAAGGATGCACTTACACTTCTAGTTCTTTGAGTCTTTAATCATTGAGAAGGTTTTCTAATTACTTATCCTTTTTCCACTCCATATTTCTATTTTTTTATTAAATAATCATGATTACTTAATAATTAAGATAATTATATTACCGTTTTTTAACAAAGTAAATAGTATTTTAAATATTTAAAATATTTAAAATACAAATTAGTGATAATCATTGTAAGCGCTTACTGAAAAGGGGGGCTAGTTAGATGAATAACATTGATTGGGGAATGAAAGTTATATCAAATACTAATATTTTTGCTTACCATTTTATGTACAAGCTTAAGAAAAAACCTATTAGGAAAGTTCTTAAGCTTCAATCTTGACATTATTTTTTTAGGTATGGTGGAAAAAATGGGGACCGTTTTTAGGGAGAATGTACTATCAAAGGGTTTGTTTTTGATTCATTAATTTATTCCAGAGTTATCCTGCCGATTCGGCTATTTAGAAGCATCCTTCATCATTTGCAGCAGCATTTCCATTTATGATTATTTTGTTCCAATTCGAAACAAAAAGTCGTTTGATTTATCAATTATTGTTTAAAGAATGGTATTACGAATATGATTAACAGTTACTTCTGCGGCTTCATCAACAGTATAAGTAGATCTATTATTGATAATCATGGTAAGCATGCCCTGCCATATTAAATAATGACTCTCTGCGATACGCTCTGCATTCATCTCTTGAATGTACCCTTCACTGATACATTGATTAAGGGCAATAAGATTTCTCTTAGATAAATTAGATTCTAAAAGCATTGGCTTTATATCATCTGGAAATGCTACCAAATCAGTCGGGTAATATTCGTAATATTTTGTCAGGTTAATCGGGTGAGTACCTAAATTAGCCGAAAATACCGCATAATAGATTTGTGGAGATTCAAAAGAATATTTACAAAAACATTCCCAAATCAAAAAATATCTTTCCAAGGGTGTTCTTGCTCTCAAAAGATAAGTTGGTAAAGCATCCGTGTATTTTTTTACAAATCTCATAGAAGCAAAGAAAATGAGGTGGGATAAGTCTTCAAAGTAGTTATAAATCGTTGCACTGTTATAACCTGCTAAATCAGCGATTTTTCTTATAGTAACTCTATCAATTCCCTCATCTGTGATAATTTCAGCAGTTGCATTAATAAAGTAAGACATCATTCGGACAGTTTGCGTTTCTTTATTTTTTTCTGTTTGTTTTTTCATATTTAACACCTCAAATTTATGATAATAATTTTGAGTGTAACATAAAAATGCATTCTATAGCAGCAATGAAGGTTCCTATAAGGGCCCTTCATTTATGAGAGGGCATATGAAATTAGCCTGATATTTATTTTAACTATTATTGGAATACATCCCGATAACGCTTAAATATTATTATTCTACTTTTATTTGTCTGTATATCTTGCTGGTTTTAAGGATTTTAAAGGGTCTTAACTTGAATCCTTTTTATTTTTTAGTAATGTTTATTTTTTGGGGTAGCCTATTAAATAGACTTTCTGAAGGGTAGTATAATCATACGGATAAGAATAATTAAGCTTATTATAATAATTTTTTTCGAAAGTTAAACTTTTTGAATTTTTAGATATTTTAACATAATCACATTTTCTTCTAATTTTGATTATGGTATTATCATGATTAGACATTGTTAAAAAATAGAAATTAAAACAATATAAGCGTTTACTTGTTGATAGGAGGAAACAGAGAATGTGAAAATAATGTTTTCAATACTCCACAATAGATTTTAAGAGTTTTAATTTTACTTACTACATTATTTACTAAGCTAGTAATAAACCTTGAGTATCTTTAGAATAATTTGATTAAAAGATAAGCAGAAAACAGGATGCAGCCCACAACCGAATTCTCAGGAGCCACTTTTATCGAAGTAAAGGAGGAGTTAATTTGAGTAAAAAGAGGATAAACGAAAATATCGTTTTTTATGTTTCAGTCCTATTAACGGTTGCTTTCATTATTTGGGGGATCTTTTTTACAAAGAGCCTCTCAACGATTACCACTACCTTTTTTAAGGGTACCATAGACTACTTTGGCTGGATTTATCTTGGTTCAGCCCTCTTTTTTGTTCTATTTTCTGTTTATTTATTATTCTCTAAATACGGTCATATTAGGTTGGGAAAGGAAACTGACAGACCGGAATTTAAGACAGGATCATGGTTGGCTATGCTTTTTGGTGCAGGTTCGGGAGTAGGAATTGTCTTTTGGAGTGTTGCTGAACCTGTATTTCATTATACGAGTCCACCTACTGGAGAAGGACAAACAGAAGCAGCAGCTAATTTAGCGATGCAGTATACATTTTTTCATTGGGGTTTCCATCCCTGGGCTATTTACACCCTCATTGGTTTGGCCCTTGCTTTTTTCCAATTTAACAGGAGTTTACCGGCATCAATGAGTTCTGCATTTTATCCTCTTTTAAAGGAAAAAATTCATGGTCCGATTGGTAAAACGATTGATATCCTTGCGGTTTTTGCCACCATCTTCGGTATAGCTACTTCTCTTGGTTTGGGTGCCATGCAAATTTCAGGTGGACTTAATGCCTTATTTGGTATTCCAAACACTCTTCTGGTTCAAATCACCGTTATTGCCGTTGCAACCATTCTATTCTTAATCTCTATAACCACTGGATTAGAAAAAGGGATTCAATTTTTATCCAACACGGCCATGATCCTATCGTTTTTGATCATGTTCTTGGTCTTAGTACTGGGCCCGACTTCTACAATTTTCAAAGTGTTTTTTAGTACGATGGGCGGCTATGTAAGTGATTTCGTTGATATGAGTTTAAACTTAGAGCCCTTTGGTGACAGTAAGTGGATTGGGAGTTGGACGTTATTCTATTGGGCATGGTGGATTGCTTGGGCACCTTGTGTAGGCATGTTTATTGCCAGAATTTCTAAAGGAAGGACGATAAAGGAGTTTGTCATTGGCGTATTATTCGTCCCTTCACTTGGTACGTTTGCTTGGCTTTCCATCTTTGGGGGATCAGCTCTCCATATGATCCATAACTTAGGTCAAAAAGAACTAGCCACACAAATTACTTCAAATGTTGATTTATCCGTTTTCAGTTTTTTTGATTATCTTCCGGCAAGTTCTTTATTAAGTATCGTAGGTTTTACAGTCATGATGATTTATTACATAACGGTAGCTGATACATCCACTTTTGTGTTGGGGATGCTAAGCGAAAGAGGGAATTTAAACCCTTCAAATAAAATTAAAATTACATGGGGGGTCATTCAGTCAATGGTTGCCGCCGTATTACTTTTGGCTGGTGGTTTACAGGTCCTTCAAACTGCCTCCATGGCAGCTGCATTTCCTTTTTCTATTATTATGGTTATCATGTGTTGGTCTTTATTCAAGGCTTTAAAGGAAGAGGTCAAAGAAGACTATACCTCGATCCCAAAAGAAAAAATTTCTTAAGCAGTAATTCCTTCTTTTTACTTCAAATAATATAATAGACTCTCGGTAATTACCGAGAGTCTATTATATAGGAACTTCGTATTTGCTAGAAAGAGAGAACTAAGGAAAGACTGCACTCCAAGTTTTCACTTAGTGGGGTGGGGTTATCATAAATAAGAAGGATTAGCTGCTACATTCTTAAAATAAACTGCTTCTCCATCACTTTCACCATCGAAAATAACTGTTGTCTTAGGAGAAAAGATTAAAACATCTCCAACTTCTGCTACATATTTATTCCCTTCAACATCACGCACTACCATTTTCCCTTTTGTAACTACTTTTATCTCTATAAAATTAAATTCTGCTGAATAATCTACTGAAGGTTGCAATGCAAAGTAACCCATTGTTAATACTTCTTTTTTGTCTGTGACAGGTGCATCAATAATTTGTCCCTTTAGATCCGGTGTTCCTCGCAACTCACTCAATTCATTTAAACGATAAGAACCCGCCTTAATTAACTTAATACCTGGCTTTTCATCTAAAAATTTTAACTCGTTTTGGGTCAAAGTTTTTTCGCTCATTTTGCACCTCAAATGTTTTAGTTTTTTTAAGTTCCTAATTTTCAACTGACTTAAACGTAGTTTCATAAATCTTTCACAGGAAAGTATCTAATGATACTGAGTGGCTTTCGGGAGTTCACTTTCCATCCTCGCTCGCCACAATGGTCATAAAAAGAGGAATATGGCAAATATACGCCGCACTCCTCTTTTTTTAATTTAACCGATTTCTACTGGAATTTTAGTAGTTTTAGTTTCTAATGTAGGTTTTTCCAAATTAAAGCAACGACGGTATATCCATTCATATCCTTTTACATTAATATCTCGTGGATTACCTACCGTTTGCGGATCATTAAATGCTTCCTTGGCTAAGCGCTCAATATTTTCAACAGGTACACCTTGTTCCGCAAGTGTTGGAATTTCAACGTCTTCAACAAGTTGATATACTGCTGTAACTGCGGCTTTTGCTGCTTCTTCCAAACTCATACCATGAATATTCACACCCATAGCCTGAGCAATACGAGCAAATTTCTCTGGCTCTCCCATCCAATTATACTCCATTACTGGTCCAAGCATGGCTGCAACACAAGGTCCGTGAGCAACAGGATGAATGCCTCCAAGAGTTTGTGCCATTGCATGTGCAGCACCGGCAGACTCACTGCCGTATGATAAGCCTGCAAGCATGGCTGCTTGTGCCATTCCATAACGAGCCTCAATGTCTTTTCCATTTGAAACAGCACGGCGTAAATATTTGGCTACGTATTCGATTGCAAGCAACGCGACTGCATCAGTTATAGGTTGGGAATAGTGACATGTATAACACTCGATTGCATGTGAAAGGGCATCAACACCAGTCCCGGCAGTAATATGGGCTGGCATTGAGACATGTAGTTCAGGGTCAATGATTGTTAAATGTGCAGCGATTAATGGACCGCCCGTATTAAATTTAAATTCACGAACAGGATCAGTAATAACCGCCCACTGAGTTACCTCACTTCCTGTACCCGCTGTTGTTGGAATTGTCGTTAATGGCGGGATCCGTTTTTCAAGCGGTTTTTTACCTTCAGCTGCTTCATAGTTTAATACAGGCTCACCGTGAACGACCTCCACACCAATCGCTTTTGCTGTATCCATGGAACTCCCTCCACCGACAGCAACAAGCCCATCACAAGATAATGATTTATAAATAGATGTTCCTTTTTCCACAACATGAACAGAAGGGTTCGGTTCAACTTGGTCAAAAATAACAACTTCTATTTGTGCCTCTTTTAAACTTTTAACAACTGGATCTATTAATCCTACTTTTTTAACACCGGGATCCGTAACAAGCAGAACTTTGCTGACGCCAAGATTCTTGACCTCTTCACCTGTATGTTTGGCTGCACCTATCCCGTGTTTTAAAACGGTTGGAACTTCAAAGCTTTTTAATCTTCCCATTCTCTCAAATCTCATAAACATCTAGATCACTCCTTCATCTATTTTTATAAAATTAAGTATAGTAATCTTCTTATTTAAACTAATTCGACTTTTGCATTTTCTTCTTTAAACCAGTGCATAGGTTCAGGATTTGTATTCATATATATATGTTTAATTTCTGTATATTCTTCAAGGCCCACATGGCTCAATTCGCGGCCAATACCGGATTGTTTATAGCCACCCCATGGCGCTTGCGGAAAGTATGGATGAAAATCGTTAATCCAAACAGTTCCCATACGTAGTTTTTTGACAATCCGTTCAGCACAATTCATATCATTTGTCCAAACCGCGCCAGCTAATCCATACAAACTATCATTAGCTAGTCGAACAGCTTCTTCTTCTGTTTCAAAAGTCTCCACTGTAATGACAGGGCCAAAGGACTCTTCTTGCACGATCCGCATTTTCGTATGACAGTTTGTAAAAATCGTGGGTTCGATAAAATATCCCTTTTGTAATTCAGGTGCTGTCGGGCGTTTCCCACCGACGGCAAGTGTAGCTCCTTCTTGGATTCCAAGTTGAATATACTGTTCTATCGATTCTAAATGCTCGGCTGAGATAACAGGACCCATTTCAGTCGTCTCATTGAAACCGCTTCCAATATTTATTTTCCTTGTCCGTTCTACAATCGCTTCTACAAAGCGGTCATGAATTTTCTTTTCAACTAACAAGCGGGTGCCAGCAGAACACACTTGTCCAGCATGAAAGAACACAGCATTAAGTGCATAGTCAACAGCCGTATCAAAATCTGCATCGGCAAACACAATGTTGGGATTTTTCCCTCCAAGTTCCATCGAAATCTTTTTAAAGTTACCGCTCGCTGCTTTCATAATGTGTCGACCCGCTTCTCCTCCACCTGTAAATGAAATAAGGTCGACGAGAGGGTTTTCAGCCAACTCCGAACCGACTGTTGAGCCTGGACCCAATACAAGATTCACAACACCTTTTGGAAAGCCTACTTCTTCAAAAATCTCGCACATTTTAATCGATGTAAGAGGTGTAATTTCTGCTGGTTTTAACACAACTGTATTTCCAGCAGCCAATGCTGGAGCTAGTTTCCATGAAGCCTGAAGCAATGGGTAATTCCAAGGTGCAATCAATCCACAAACCCCAACCGGTTCACGTACCACTCGACTGACCGAGTTTGGATTAGGTGATTCGATCATCAGACCGCCGTCTTTATCAGCAAGCCCGGCATAATATTGAAATACACCTGCAATCCCATCCATATCTGCAAGACTTTCTGTCAACGTTTTCCCTGTATTCAGTGACTCCAACTCTGCCAACTCTTGTTTATACTCTTTTATTTTTTGAGCAACTTGATATAGAAGATCACCTCTTTCCGCCGCCGTGAGGCTACCCCATACCCCTTCATCAAAAGCACTTCTTGCTGCTTGAATTGCATCTTTAGTATCTTCCCGGCTCCCCCGCGGAACCGTTTCAATGACTTCTTGATTAAAAGGATTGATAATCTCCCTTTTTTCACTACTCTTAGCCTCAACCCATTTACCATTGATGTACATTCGTTTCATTGCCAAATCAACACCCCCAAAAATTGGAATTCGTTAAAAAAATTTTTAACGTTCTTAATATACCGAAAGTATAGTACATAAAATATTTTCAGTCAATACGAAATATTCAGATTATTTTTACATTGACATTCAATCTTTCTCTGTTTATATTAAATTTATATTTTATGTATTATTTTGATGAAATAAGGAGGTGATATAATATGGTAGAGAGGGCGTGTGTCTATATGGAAGAACAGAAGGATCACATAGAAATTCTTGAAGAAGCGGAATCACTTGTGATTGATGCTATAGCAGAAACGATGGACCTATATGGGGTAACACATTCCATTGGAAGGCTTTACGGAGTTCTATATTTTAGTGAAGAACCGATGACATTAAATCAGATGAGCAATAGTTTAGGAATGAGCAAACCAAGCATGAGTACAGGAATCCATTCTCTTGTTGATATAGAAATGGTCCAAAAGGTTTGGCGAAAAGGGGAACGAAAGGATTTATACAAAGCAGAGAAAGATTTTTTTGTATCGTTCCTTTCATTTTTTTGTAAAAAATGGGATCGGGAACTCTCTGTCAATATGCAAGCCATTGAAAAAGCAACTGAAAAATTAAATTCTCTATTGGAAAACCCCGATGTCCCCGATGCTATACAACAAAAAGCACGAAAAGATCTTCAACAACTTCAAGATTCAACCCAATATTACTTGTGGTTAAAAAAATTAGTCCATGCATTTCGATCGAAAGAATTGTTTAAAATGATTGAAGAAATTGAATGTGATTAATAGGTTCTCTACTCAAAATAGAAGAAAACAACGATGAGGTAAAACATCTAATCTTTACCGATCTTTAGTGTTACTATCCAGTAATGCTTGGTCGGTAAAAAAATGCTAAAATCACCGAGAACAACTACCAAAACCACCTACTATCTATAGAAGAATGGATTCTATTTCTCCTTTGAATGTGAAGCATAAAAGCCCCATGTTCATTAGGAAGAAAATGAAAGAGCAACTAAACAAAAAACCTCAAGTAGGTAAAACCTTACCCCTATAGAATCTACTCCAATAGACAAAAAAGCTTCCACACCATAAAGAGGCAACCTTTATTTTTTAATCCTAAAAAAATAGTTTAGTAGTTTGATTCATAGAACTGTTTATTAGTCGAACCTTCCTGCAAATTATTACTCTCAAAATAATTTGGTGGGAAAACAGTTTTTGTGATATTAGTTGATACTATTAAAAAGAAATTAAAACATAGGGTCGAACGAAGTAACAGTTTGCAGTATACACGTTCACCCCCTAAATAAGATGGTTCTTGAATCAAGACCGTCTTATTTTAATATCAAGGTCTCACATTTTCTCCTATCCTTTCAAAAACATACTGAAAAGTAATGATATGAAAGCGCTTGCACTATTAGGCACTATACCTAATTTCAAGAAAGCAGGGATGCATTTGAACGGAAATCAGGCCAGACAAGACCAGGAGCAGATAACTATTGATCTTCCAGAAAGTCAAAAGCGAAAATTTTGGACTCCTTTAAAAACAACGATTGCTGGTTTTATGGGTTTTACCAGCTTTACAATCATTTATTCTCTTATCATCAAGAAAAGTATTTATTGGCCCGGCCTACTGATTATGCTAGCTTTATATTGCATTTTCTATTACATCGGGGCGATGGCAGTCGAGAAAAGGCGAGGGAAAACAGATGATATGCTTGTTGCAGGAAGGTCGATGCCCCTTTGGTTATCCATGTTTACGATGACAGCAACCTGGGTTGGCGGAGGTTACATTGCCGGTACAGCTGAAACGATTCATGCTTCAGGAATTGTGTGGACACAAGGGCCATGGGCATATGGGCTAAGCTTGATTATTGGAGGGATTTTTTTCGCAAGAAAAATGCGGCGTATGGAATTTATGACCATGCTGGATCCTCTTGAATCTCGTTTCGGATATAAGATGACTGGACTTCTCTACTTCCCTTCTCTTCTTGGTGAATTGTTCTGGAGCGCCGCGATGTTAACCGCTCTTGGGACGACATTCAGCGTTATTCTCGGTTTAAGCTTCACTGTTTCAATTATTATTTCAGCGATTGTAGCAATTGCCTATACCGTAGTCGGTGGTCTTTGGGCAATCGCTCACACTGATGTTCTACAGCTTTCTATTATGTTCTTCGGATTGATAATAGTCTTACCATTTGCCTTTTCCAATGTTGGAGGCTTTCAAGTGGCTTTTGATAATTACGCCGACAACATGCAAGGAATGATGAATCTTTTTCCTCCTCTGACTGGATGGAATGATCCTAACTGGGGAAATTCTTTCTGGTATTGGTGGGATTACACACTTTTATTGGTGTTCGGAGGAATTCCTTGGCAAATTTATTTCCAACGCGTGCTATCAGCAAAAAGCGAAAATGTGGCGATGTGGTTATCGATTTGGGCTGGAATTCTATGCTTCTTCTGTGCGATTCCACCCGCATTAATCGGAATTGCAGGTTTTAATGCTGATTGGGCATCACTTGGGACTACAGCTCCTGAAAACTCTTCAATGATCCTAACCTATGTATTTAAATATATGACACCTAGCCTTGTTGGTGCCATTGCTCTTGGTGGATTGGCTGCAGCAGTTTTATCAGCAGTTGCCGCATCACTCTTGTCGGCATCAGGCATGGCAGCTTGGAATGTTTATCGCCCGCTTGTAAAACCAAAAGCTAACCCTCGTCAACTGCAACAGATTATTAAACGCAGTATCATCTTGATTGGTATTGGTGCAACATTGATTGCCTTAAACGCTAAAAGTGTCTATGCGTTATGGTACTTATCGAGTGACCTGGTCTACTGTATCTTGTTCCCTCAACTTACCTGTGCCCTGTACTACAAATGGGCGAACTGGTACGGAGCACTCTCGGGATTTATTGTCGCCTTATTATTACGAGTCGGTGGTGGAGAACCGTTACTGGGGTTACCTCCTGTCATTCCATACCCTTTGATTGAGGACGGGACAGTATATTTCCCCTTCCGTACCGCTGCCATGCTTGCGGGCTTGATTACGATTCTCGTCGTTTCTTATTTAACACGTCATAAATGTCCTCCACTACCACTGAGAAACTTACATGAAAAAAAGGAAGTACAAAGCCCGTTAGATAATATGTAGTTAATAAAGGTGACGTTTTGCCACCTCTTACTAAAATGGTAAAGGAGATTCTATCTATGTCACAAGCAATTAATCAACAAGCAACTACAATGAAAGCTTCTTCTATTGAGAATCAATTCACATCTTCAGCAGTAAACCAAGCGCAAATAGACGTGCTTAATCAATTGTTAAAACCGGAAGTACAGGAGTCTTTGACTGTCCTTGTGGAGAATTTACCGAAATTGGCAGAAATGGTTCCATATCTGACCAAATCATATGATGTAGCGCAATCTATAATGACAGATCGCGTACTCATTAATGATTTAGTAGGTGGTATGCAAGAATTCGTAAAACCGCTAGAAGGAAAGATAAAGGAGTGTGCAGCAATAGCTATAGAAGCAAATGATTGGGCCCAGGCAAATCAGGGAACTACTATCAGTGTGTTTGGTTTATTGCGAATGTTAAAAGATCCCCAAATACAAAAAGTGTTTCGATTTATACAGGCTTACTTAGATTTAACATCAGAAAAACAGGAGAAAAAGTAAAAATTTCTGAGGATAAAGCAATGAACGGAGGAAAATCATGGGTAAAAATATTTTAATTTTGGGTGGAGGTTATGGTGGTTTGCTAAGTGCCTTGACAGCACGACAACATTTAGGCACTGATGAGGCCTCCATTACACTTGTCAATCGCTTTCCAACCCACCAAATTATTACGGAATTACACCGTCTGGCTGCAAGGAATTTGTCTGAAAAAGCAGTAGCATTGCCGCTAGAAAAAATGCTGCGTGGTAAAAACATTGATTTAAAGATTGGTAGTGTTCAAGAGATATCCCCGGACGATCATCAAGTTTTTCTTACAGATGGAACGAAACTGACATATGACTTGCTAGTGATTGCGTTAGGTAGCGAAACGGCTTACTTTGGTATTCCGGGCCTTCAAGAGCACAGCTTTATTCTAAAGTCAGTAGAAGATGCCAATCGTTTACGTGACCATGTAGAATCCTGTATTCGCACATATAGCAAAACCCATAGTAAGGAATATGCAACGATTGTAGTAGGAGGTGGCGGACTAACTGGGATTGAATTGATTGGTGAGTTTGCTGATTTAATGCCACAATTATGCCGACAATACGGTGTAAACTCTCAAGATATTTCCTTACTTTGTGTCGAGGCCGCACCGACTATTTTGCCAGGATTCCCAGATGAATTAGTGGAACGTGCACAAACTAGTCTAGCAGCACGTGGTGTAGAGTTTGTAACAGGGACACCGGTTACAAAGATGGAACAGTTCACTGTAGCGCTAAAAAATGGAAGAACGATTGAAACGAAGACGATGGTCTGGACAGGTGGCGTTCAAGGTAATTCTGTAGTTGCTAATTCGGGAATAGAAGTAAATCGCGGACGTGCGCTCGTAAATGAATATCTTCAGTCTACATCTCATCAAAACGTGTTTCTTTCCGGCGACAGCGCTGTTGTTATGGGACCTGAGGGACGTCCTTACCCACCAACTGCTCAGTTAGCTTGGCAAATGGGCGAAACAGTTGGCTATAATTTGTTCGCTTACATTACAGGCGGTGTGATGGAAGAGTTTAGTCCTGTCTTTTCCGGAACATTGGGCAGTCTGGGGCGTAAAGACGCAATCGGCACGATTGGGGAAAATAAAACCCAATTGAGAGGCTTGCCCGCATCATTAATGAAGGAATCTAGTAACATTCGTTATCTGTCCCAGATTAATGGACTATTCAGTTTAGCGTATTAATAGAGAAAATGATCTTATTCGAAGCTATGTTTACCCATCAACTAAGTTGCTTGAAAAAAATTAATGATACTCTTGATACAAATTCAAGCCTTATTTCTTGAATGATAAACTCAATATGCAAATTTAAGACTTGTAGTGAAAACAATCTCTTTTATTACAAGACAGGAAAACTCTAAAACATAACCCGGGTGAAAATTTTTAATATTTAGTTAGTCATGCCTATTTTAAAATAAT
Organism: Peribacillus sp. NPDC096448; assembly: GCF_044762675.1. Lineage (NCBI taxonomy): Bacteria > Bacillati > Bacillota > Bacilli > Caryophanales > Bacillaceae > Peribacillus > Peribacillus sp. NPDC096448. The sequence goes on from NZ_JBIWEU010000014.1 coordinate 44,470, forward strand.
ATTAAATATTTAATAATAATTATTATCGTTTTATAGATCAACTTTTATCACAAGTTCGAAGAATCGAGTGGATAATGTCATTCTCTAGTTCCTAGTTGTTTCATCCAATTTTCTTTAGAAGAACATGACCATCTATCTGTCAAACTAGCAATGTTATAAAATATATCCTTATACTAAAAAATCCATCTATCTCTTTTCAGAGGTAGATGGATTTTTTAGATGTGTTTTTTCCTATTAATTAGGAAAGAAGATTATAAATTCTATGTAAGGATAAACAGCATTAGAAAAAATTTAATAAACGTAGCTTTAAAAAGGACATTTTTATTGCCCTATTCCCTGTATCGGCCCCACCTACGCCAAATACTATGACGGCCACTCATGCCATCCAACCCACTTTTAGTATAAATGAAAGCGTTTACATTAGCAATACCTAATAGGTAAAAAAAGTTATTTATTTTAAATCTTGTATGTTGCATATTGTTTTCTAAGGATATTTAAGATAGAAAGTTAGGGGGCTAGTGCGGGTACTTACGGACATTTTGTGTTTATTTCTGTTGAGTAAAGCTTCTTTAACACGAGTTTCTACTATTATATAATAGTAAAAATACGAATAGATTAAGTGTGAAAGACATGTGAAACTCACTGGTGTGCCTAAAGTAACTTTATATATAGAAATTAGAAAGAAATGTACGAACAACCCAGAATAGTTGTTTCACGTTTTGAATGTCTTATTTTGAAATCCAACGCCATATTAAAATGTGTATTTGTTAATCATTCATCGTAAAATTCAACACTATTATTATTTGAAACTAAATGTATATAAATTTGTATAGCTGGCAATACTTATAAAGTATTCCCCCTATTGTAAAAGGCCTTTGCTCCAATTGAGCAAAGGCCTTCTTTTGACGAGTTTCTTCTATTATATAGGTTACTTTATAGGTTACTTTAAACTCCCTTCATTCTATTGCTAAATAGAGTGCAACCTATTACAACTTTGCAGCCTAAATCCCAGTCAACTATTTAGAGATCCAGATGAAGAAAACCTCAGTAAGAAATGAAGAACATTAATAGTAAGCTACGTTTTATCAAATGTTGCCCCGTTTTACGAATTTTAGCTCTTTATTTTAGTTTATTGGATAAATCAAAAGAGTGAAAGTCCCTTTAAGAATCCTTACTCTTCTCGTAAATAAGTCATAGGAATCAGCACTGTTCGATATGACTTATTTCAACAATCGCATCTTTAATTGTCAAAGGAATTGCTGCTTAAGAAATTTTTTCTTTTTGGATTGGTGTATATTCTTCTTTGACCTCTTCCTTTAAAGCCTTGAATAAAGACCAACACATGATAACCATAATAATCGCAAAGGGGAATGCAGCTGCGATGGAGGCAGTTTGTAGTACCTGCAAACCACCAGCCAAAAGTAATACAGCGGCAACCATTGACTGAATGACCCCCCACGTAATTTTAATTTTATTTGAAGGGTTTAAATTCCCTCTTTCGCTTAGCATACCCAACACAAAAGTGGATGTATCTGCTACTGTTATATAATAAATCATCATGACTGCAAAACCTACGATACTTAATAAAGTACTTACCGGAAGATAATCAAAAAAACTGAAAACGGATAAATCAACATTTGAAGTAATTTGTGTGGCTAATTCCTTTTGACCTAAGTTATGGATCATATTGAGAACTGATCCTCCAAAGATGGAGAGCCAAGCAAACGTACCAAGTGAAGGAACGAATAATACGCCAATGACAAACTCCTTTATCGTCCTTCCTTTAGAAATTCTGGCAATAAACATCCCTACAAAAGGTGCCCATGCAATCCACCATGCCCAATAGAATAACGTCCAACTCCCAATCCACTTACTGTCACCAAAGGGCTCTAAGTTTAAACTCATATCAACGAAATCACTTACATAACTACCCATTGTATTAAAAAACACTTTAAAAATCATAGAAGTAGGGCCCAGTACTAAAACTAAGAACATGATCAAAAACGATAGGATCATGGCCGTGTTGGATAAATATTGAATGCCCCTTTTTAATCCAGTGGATAAAGAGATTAAGAATAGAATGGTTGCAACAGCAATAACGATGATTTGAATCAGAAGAGTATTTGGGATTCCAAATAAGGCATTAAGTCCACCTGAAATTTGCTTGGCACCCAAACCGAGAGAGGTAGCAATACCGAAGATGGTTGCAAAGACTGCAAGGATATCAATGGTTTTACCAATCGGACCATGAATTTTTTCCTTTAAAAGAGGATAAAAAGCGGAACTTACTGATGCTGGCAATCCTTTGTTGAATTGGAAAAAGGCAAGGGCCAAACCAATGACCGTGTAAATAGCCCAGGGATGGAAACCCCAATGAAAAAATGTATACTCCATCGCTAAATTAGCAGCTGCTTCTGTATGTCCTTTTCCAGTAGGTGGACTCGTATAATGAAATACAGGTTCTGCAACACTCCAATAGATAATTCCTACTCCAGTACCTGCACCAAAAAGCATAGCCAACCAAGATCCTGTCTTAAATTCCGGTTTGTCAGTTTCCTTTCCCAACCTAATATGACCGTATTTAGAGAATAATAAATAAACAGAAAATAGAACAAAAAAGAGGGCTGAACCAAGATAAATCCACCCGAAGTAGTCAATGGTACCATTAAAAAAGGTAGTGGTAATCATTGAGAGGCTCTTTGTAAAAAAGATCCCCCAAATAATGAACGCGGCTGTTAGAAGGACTGAAACATTAAAAACGATATTTTCGTTTTTCCTCTTTTTACTCATAATAGCTTCCTCCTTTACTTGATAAAAGTGGTTACTGAGTATTCTGGGTGCGCTTCATCCGTAAACGTTATTGGATCCCTACAGAGGCCTGTTTTGTAGTTTAAACCGATTATTAGGATATAGATTTCTACCACCACATTATTTTTGATTTTAGCTTTACAGTCTACAAAAATGATTGGTAGAAAGCTACGGACCCATCCATGAGATAAAATAAACAACATATACCAATCAGGGATGGGTCCTTGCAATTTTTCAAAATTATTGAATCCTTTGGGTCTAAATTATTCACGTTCACTTTTAACGTCTATTTAACACTTGATTTTCATTTCTAATATTTGCAATTGCCTGACTTCTATCCTTTTGATTATATATGGCTGAACCTGCAACAAGGACATTTGCTCCTGCTTCGATACAGAGTTTTGCCGTTTCAGGATTTACTCCACCATCGACTTCAATTTCAACTTGCAAATTTCTCTCTTCCACAAATGCAGCAATTTGTTTTATTTTTGGAAGGACAGAATGAATGAAAGATTGTCCACCAAAGCCTGGATTAACTGTCATAAACAATACAAGGTCAACATCTTCTATCACATGCTGGATTATTGAAACTGGAGTATAAGGATTTAATACCACTCCCGCTTTTATGCCTTCAGATTTAATCTGTTGAATGGTTCTGTGCAAATGATGACATGCTTCAACATGAACCGATAATAAATCGGCACCTGCTTTGGCGAACGCCCCAATATATTGATCTGGATTTTCTATCATTAAATGTACATCTAAAGGTAAGTTTGTGACTGGTCTAATTGCTTCGACAATTAATGGACCAATTGTAATATTTGGCACAAAATGTCCATCCATCACATCTACATGGATGTAATCGGCTCCGCCCCGTTCAACATCTTTTATTTCTTGTCCAAGCCGTGCAAAGTTAGCTGATAGAATGGAAGGTGCAATCTTAATCATAATTTAATACCTCTACTTTCTTTTATGTGTATAGAAAAATTCAACCTAATAGAAAGAGTAGCTGTAATGGATTTTTTGAATATACTGATTATTCATTTTCTACTTCTCCTAAAATAAGACCCAGTAAAATTTCCCTGTGCTTAATTTATTTATAATGATTCATACGATGCTATTTTATTGACACGCCTCTCGTGCCTACCAGCTTCAAAGGAGGTTGTTAACCATGTTTTTACAATATTCCGAGCTAAATCCGGGCGAATGACACGCTCTCCCATTGCTAATATATTAGAATCATTATGCTCTCTTGTTACCCTAGCACTATACAAATCGTGCACAAGCGCACAGCGTATACCATTTACCTTGTTGGCTGCAATACTCATTCCAATGCCTGTACCACAAATTAGAATACCACGTTCTACCTCACCGCTTGCTACCTTATTCGCTACTGGAATCGCGTAATCTGGATAATCAACAGAGGATCTAGATTCACACCCTAAGTCTATATACTCAATATTCAGCTCTTCCATCAAGGATATTATTTCTCTCCGAATATTCACACCACCATGATCAGATGCAATTGCTACTTTCATTTTTTCTCCTCCTACCTTATTGGGATTCCTTCTTGTAATTAAGATTGCAGCTCCCACATATCCCTCTAGAGCATTTCATAAGCAATTCTTACTTTTTCCTGATTTTCAATCATATCTTTTCTGTATTCAATATAAACAAATCATCCCTTTTATATAGAAAGACTTCTTGCTAAATGATAGATGGACAAATCAATGGTATGCTTATCTTTCGCTGCTTCCCCAAAAGATGAATGAATCAGTTTACCATTTTTCAAACCCACCATCACACCCTTTTCACCTTCAACCAGTAAATCGACGGCTTTTGCTCCCATCTGACTGCTCATCATACGATCGTAAGCGCTAGGAGAACCCCCACGTTGAAGATGCCCAAGGATAGTTACCTTTGTGTCAAATCCTGTTTTTTCTCTAATCACTCTACCGATTTCTATCCCTTTTCCTACACTCCCATTAAATGCCCCTTCAGCGACCACAATAATGCTGTGTGTTTTCCCACGCTGGTATCCTTGCTTTATACGGTTAATTACATCTTCCACATCATGGTCAGCTTCAGGGATAATAATCGATTCTGCCCCTGCACACATTCCTGCCCATAGAGCAATATCACCTGCATCACGGCCCATTACCTCGATGACATAGGTACGCTCATGTGAGGCTGCCGTATCACGAATTTTATCAATAGCTTCCACAGCTGTGTTCACAGCGGTATCAAATCCAATCGTATAATCTGTCCCTGCAATGTCATTGTCAATTGTTCCTGGTATACCAATGGTTGGAAATCCTTCTACAGTTAATTTTCTCGCACCTTCAAAAGAGCCATTTCCGCCGATCACGATTAAACCACCAATGCCCTCTTTTTTTAATTGCGCCAGAGCCTTTTGCTGTCCTTCAGCTTTCTTAAACTCAGAACAGCGTGTACTTTGTAAGATGGTTCCTCCCCGGTGAATAATATCACGAACACTTCCAAGGTTCATTGAAACAAAATCCCCATCCATTAAACCTTTGTAGCCATTTTGCACACCAAAGACATCCAGTCCCTTAAAAATCCCTCTTCGAACTACCGCACGAATAGCGGTATTCATTCCTGGTGCATCCCCGCCACTAGTTAATACTGCGATCTTATTCATTAATGTTTCCTCCATATTTTTCACACCTTGTATACAAGTCACTATATGAATCTACAGTCCTACCCTGCTATTACATAATAAAATTCATCATTTTATTCCCTTGTAGATCAACGGGTTTAAAAACAAAAAAATAAGAGGATGTCTTCAAAGACTTAAATAAATACTGACGAAACAAATGTGTGTTTGTTTGTTTGTTTGTTTGTTCACCACTATAAATAATAATTTATGAAACTTTTTTAATAGCCTTCATTAATTCAAGAAAGGAAATATCCCTATTCCTTTTCTCTTCAAACAAAATTTGCTGATATTTATATAAAAGCTGATCTAATTCTTGACTACAGGTTATCGTTTTTTCATCCATATAATCTCCTGCCATAGCACTTTCAATCATTTCTTCACGCTTAGCGTCTATATTAACAAGTAATTTTGATTTTAATATTTCAATCGTCATCTTTTTCTCCTCCACAGACAATTGCTACTTCGTTGGAAATAAACATAGTCTTTTTGAATGTGCTGCTTATTTAATGTCTTTCAGAGATTTACATGATATAAAGACTAAATCTATTTGAATGATTTGAATGAATAGTTCTATTTATAGAAGTGATTCAATTTATATGTTAGAAAAAGGGCAGGCTCACCAACTGGTGCAGTCTGCCCGTAATCAAAAGGTGTCCATTCATAAAATAGACCGTTGAGATTAGTTACTTAACCCCCTATGTTTCCAATAAAAAAGGAAGCTATGTTTCTAGTAAATGTTTTTAAGCCCCACTATTTATTCGATAATAATCAGGGAACAACATTGTTTCTATTTTACAACTGAAAAAATCGATCATTTCTAAGTTAAACAAGGTAAAATTTAGAGTAGTTTTTTCAATTGAGAAATGACATTTTCAACTGTAAAGCCGTATTCCTCAATTATTTTCTCTCCTGGGGCTGAGGCTCCAAATTGATCAATGGTGAGGACGTGACCGTTATCACCAACATATTTACTCCAACCTAACGAAGCCCCCATCTCAATACCTAGACGTGTTTTTACTTTTTTAGGCAATACACTTTCTTTGTATTCATCCGTTTGTTTTTCAAAACGATCCCAGCTTGGCATACTAACAACCGAAACAAAAATACCTTCTTTTTCAAGTGCCTTTTGTGCGTCAACAGCAAGGGGAACTTCAGAACCAGAAGCTAATAACAAACCATCAAGATCATTTTTTGCTTCAGAGATCACATATGCACCTTTTTTAACACCCTCATATCCTTTTTCAGGAGTTACAAGTGTTGGTAAATCTTGACGTGTAAGGACTAGAACTGTTGGTTCGTCTTTACTCTCTAACGCCAACTTCCAAGCTGCCGCTGTCTCATTGCCATCAGCCGGACGAATGGTAGAAAGACCAGGCATTGCACGTAATGAGGACAATTGTTCAATTGGTTCATGTGTTGGTCCATCCTCACCCACAGCAACGCTATCATGTGTAAAGACATAAATTACAGGTAGTTTCATTAATGCTGAAAGACGAATTGCCGGACGTAAATAATCAGAGAATACAAAGAATGTTGCTCCAAATACTTTCACACCACCGTGTAAGGCCATTCCGTTTACAGCAGCACCCATTCCAAATTCACGAACCCCAAACCAAATGTTACGTCCGCCATAATTTGAACGGCTAAAGTCTCCTTCCCCTTTTAACATCGTCTTATTTGAAGAAGATAAATCAGCTGAACCCCCAAATAACTGTGGAACGTTTTTCGCAAGGGCATTTAATACTTCACCGCTGGAAGAACGGGTCGCAAGTTTATCTTCACCCACACGATATTGAGGAACACCATCACCCCATCCTTCTGGAAGCTCACCATTGATTGATTGCATTAATTCCTTTGCAAGTACTGGATATGTTTTCTCATATTGGGCGAACAACTTATTCCAAGACTGTTCCTTCTGCTCTGATGCTTCTTTTAGTTCTGTAAAATGTGCTTTTACTTCTTCTGGAATATAAAAATCTTCTTCATAGTTCCAGTTGTAATGTTCTTTGACAAGTTTTATTTCGTCTTTTCCAAGTGGCGCACCGTGCGAAGCAGATTTACCCCCTTTATTCGGGGAACCATATCCAATTGTGGTTTTGACTTCAATTAATGTAGGTTGATCTTCGTTTGTCTTTGCTTTAGCTAAAGCTTCCGCGACTGCATGGAGATCATTGCCGTCCTCAACACGAAGTACCTGCCAGCCGTATGCTTTAAAACGATCAGCAGCACTTTCACTAAATGACATATGAAGATCACCATCAAGAGAAATATCGTTTGAATCATACAGTACAATCAAACGGCCCAGTTTAAGGTGGCCTGCAAGTGAAGCTGCCTCTGCAGATACACCTTCCATTAGATCACCATCACCACAAATGCTGTATGTGTAATGATCAATTACATTTAAATCATCACGATTGTACGTAGAAGCTAAGTGCCTTTCAGCCATTGCCATCCCAACTGCCATAGCAATCCCTTGACCTAATGGACCAGTAGTGGCATCAACTCCAGGTGTATGGCCGAATTCGGGATGCCCAGGTGTTTTACTTCCCCATTGACGGAAGTTTTTTAAGTCATCCAATGATAGGTCATAACCGGTTAAATGCAATAAGCTGTATAATAGCATGGATCCATGACCTGCAGATAACGTAAAACGGTCACGGTTAAACCAATTCGGATTGCTTGGATTATAGTTCATAAACTTAGACCAGAGTACGTATGCCATTGGAGCAGCGCCCATTGGCATTCCTGGATGACCTGAATTCACCTTTTCAATCGCATCGATTGATAGGGTTCTAATCGTATTAATGGCTAGCTGATCAACCTTTACTTTTTCTTCAATCATGATTTTTCCCCTTTCACATAAATTAAGTTAAACTCTTTTCTTTTTGCTCTACCTGAGCTCTACCTGAAGAACCAAATTCGCGCATTTTACCTTTGACTGTATTTTTAATTGCTTCACGCGCTGGTGCAAGAAATTTACGAGGATCGTATTCATTTGGCTTCGCTGCTAATACTTCGCGAACGGCTTTGGTAGCAGAAATTTGGCTCTCAGTATTGACGTTAATTTTCGCCGAACCAAACATAATGGCTTTTTGAATATCCTTTGTTGGAATACCTGTACCACCGTGAAGAACGAGTGGGACACCTGTTAATTCCATAACTTCCTTCATCCGATCAAATCCAAGGTTTGGTTCCCCTTTATATGGACCGTGTACAGAACCTAACGCAGGGGCAAAGCAGTCTACTCCTGTTTCACGAACTAATTGATCACATTCAGAAGGAATCGCATAATATGCAGATTCGATATCAGCGATAATGTCATCTTCTTGTCCGCCAATACGACCAAGCTCCGCTTCAACAGATACACCAACAGCATGTGCCACTTCAACTACTCGTTTTGTTAATTCAATATTTTCTTTTAATGGATGATGGGAACCATCTATCATAACGGATGTAAATCCAGCATGTATGGCTTGTACACATTTCTCAAGGCTTGAACCATGATCAAGATGAATGGCAACTGGTACTGTCACTTTATATTCATCCATTAATTCTTTAACCATCGTGACAATCAACTTAAATCCACCCATGTAACGGGCAGCACCTTCTGATACCCCGAGGATAACAGGAGAATTCTCTTCTTGCGCTGCTTGTAAAATGGCCTGAGTAAACTCGAGATTATTGATGTTAAACTGTCCTACAGCATACTTATTTTCTTTTGCTTGAATTAACATTTCTTTCATTGAAACTAATGGCATATTGTCCATCTCTCCTTTTCCTTTTTTATATAAATGCCCTTATAGAGGGCTTCAATTGATTATCTATTTAGACAATCAATTGACAGAAAACATCATTTTGTTAGTTTTAATATCGATGATACGCTTCTATGAATTGAATTTTTCCATCCATTCCTCCAACTGTAAGGAAAGAATGAGTTAGTATTGACCCATCTTCAGTTTTTCGAATACCCTTCATAAGCATTCCATCCGTAATTCCGGTTGCTACAAAGAAGCAATCATCAGATTTTACAATATCATCTATTGTTAATACTATTTCAGGATTTGATAATCCCATCTTAATACAGCGATTAAATTCTTCTTGGTTTTGAGGGGCAAGTTTCCCTTGGAAATCTCCTCCCAAACACTTCAATGCAGTCGCAGCAATTACTCCTTCTGGGGCACCGCCAGTTCCTACTAATATATCAACGTCTATTTCTTCAAGTGCAGTACCGATTGCTCCTGTAACATCACCATCAGAAAACAACTTGACTTTTGCCCCCACATCGAATACTTGTTTGATCAAATGATCATGACGTGGTCGATCCTGTATCATTACCGTTAATTCTTTTATGTCTTTTCCTAAAGCTTTAGCAACGGAAATCATATTATCTGTTAAAGATGCGTCTATATTGATATGGCCTTTTGCTTTTGGACCTACAGCTATCTTTTTCATATACATATCCGGTGCATGCAGTAAACTACCTCTGGAGGAAACAGCAATGACTGTTATTGAATCACCCTGTCCTTTTGACATTAAAGTAGTTCCTTCAACAGGATCAACCGCAATATCTACTTGAGGCCCATTTCCAGTTCCTAGCTCCTCATCAATATAAAGCATGGGAGCTTCGTCCAGTTCCCCTTCCCCAATAACAATAACGCCAGTCATATCAATGAGGTTCATTCGATCACGCATAGCTTTCGTTCCAGCCCCATCCGCTTCATTTTTTCTTCCTTTTCCTATCCAAGGATAGGACGCAATGGCTGCTTGCTGTGCTACAGCGAGAAAATCCATTGCTAACGACAGAACAGGCTCTTTACTAACGACTTTGGTTTTTAATTCACTCATTAGATCACCTCCTGTGTTCTTTACACCTATACAAGCCAAACTATTTTTTGTCCACGTTTTTTTCACCTGTATAGAAACAATTATAATTCGTATAATATAGATTTGTAAGTATGCACTTTTTTAATACATAGTAATAAAAAGTATACTAATTGTTTTATACAATCTATTTTACTTTGTACACATTTTCATCTGTACAGAAATAATTAAATTGTATAATATTAAATAATAAGTACGTATCTTTTTAATATATAGTATCAAAAGTATACTGTAATTCTACCAAGCCATATTATCTTTTATATTTGTTCTAGTATAATGCGCAAATTATTGGTACGTAAGTAAGCACTTTACAAACATATAGTATTAAAAAGTATACTTTTACATGGGGGCGAAGCAATGAGGGTCATTCGTGATAAGGAGTTTAGCTGTGAAAAGGAATTGTCACTTGCAGTTATAGGTGGGAAGTGGAAAATGCTTATTTTATGGCATCTAGGCAAAGAGGGTACCCAACGGTTTAACGAACTGAAGTCTCTCATGCCGGGGATTAACCAAAGAATGCTAGTTAATCAACTACGGGAGCTGGAAGATGACCTAATTGTTCACCGTGAAGTCTATCCTGTTGTACCACCAAAAGTTGAATACTCACTGACCGAACATGGGGAAACTCTGATTCCTATTCTAGAATCTATGTATGAGTGGGGGAAGAACTACATGGACGTGGTCTTGAAAACTAATAAATAAAGAGACGAATGAACCAATAGTATACAAGCTACCTCAATTAAGAGATTTGGCGTTTGATCTAAATCGAATTCGAGGATATTGCAGCTACCTTTAATGTCTAAAAACGGTTGCTGTTTCCTCAAAGATTGTCAAAGTTAATCATCAGATCATAGATAACCATAAAATGCCTCAACAACTAGCTCGGTAGCATACTCAATCAGATGAAGGAGCTAGTTTTTTTCACCCAGGTGGAAATCTGACCACTATTCCCCTTTAACGGGACCTCAATAAATTCCTTTCTTTGTGATTTTTCTTTTAGTTTATATCTTTACGGTATACTTTTTTTCACTATATAACATAAAAGTGTGTACTTGTTAAAATTTATTATGTGTCTAATAATAACAATAACCATAATCAATAAAACATGATGCAGTGAAATCTTTATAGAGCATTGATAAGAAAGGATGAGACTATGAAACTTAGGGTTTCAGCAGTGCAATACCATCTCCATACTATAAGTTCTTTTGAGGAATTTTCAAAACAAGTGGAACATTATATTAAAACAGCTGAAGAATTTGGATCAGACTTTGTCTTGTTCCCGGAATTCTTCACCACTCAATTAATGTCCATTGGCAATAAACAGGGACAACCTTTGACCATTCAAGATCTACCCGATTTTACAGAACGATATCGGTCTTTATTTATAAATTTGGCGATGCAAACAAAGATGCATATTATTGGGGGAACCCATGTCATTCGTAAAGGGGATCGATTGTACAACGTCGCTCACTTATTCTATCCAGATGGTAAGGTCGCAGAACAGTCAAAACTTCATATCACTCCAACGGAAGTGAATGACTGGAAGCTGACTCCTGGAGAAAATCTAGAGGTGTTCAAGACTGACAAAGGCACAATTGCCATGTTGACTTGCTATGACATCGAATTTCCAGAAATCGTTCGGATGGCGAAGGCCAAGGGTGCGGATATAATTTTCTGTCCTTCTTGTACTGATGACCGTCATGGATTTCATCGTGTCCGTTACACAAGCCATGCGAGGACAGTAGAAAATCAGGTCTATGTCGTAACCACCGGAACAGTCGGTTCCCTTCCTACGATTGACTTTATGCGAGCGAATTTTGGGCAAGCTGCCGTCATTACACCAAACGATATTCCATTTCCTCCAAATGGGATTCAAGTAGAGGGAGAAATTAACCAAGATATGATTGTAACCGCTGATTTGAATTTAGAGCTGTTATACCAGGTTCGTGAAAGTGGTTCCGTCACGACATGGCGGGATCGTCGTACAGACCTTTATCCAGATTGGGAAACAAATAAAGAACTCACTTCACAAATATAAGGGGGGATCATTTTGTATCGAAAAGAGCTTTTTGTCTTCGATGATAATCAATCTGTCCCTGCCGTGATTCGAAATTATGAAGAAAAAGACTTTCCCGGCTTAATACGTGTTCAACAGGAAAGTTTTCCACCACCATTCCCGTCTGAATTGTGGTGGAATACGGAACAATTGCATAATCATGTTACCATGTTCCCCGAAGGAGCCTTATGCATTGAAATAAATGGTGAAATTGCGGGTTCAATGACTGGATTGTTGGTTGACTTTGATCCCAAGCATCCGGAACATACATGGGAGGAAATCACGGACAATGGGTACATTCGTAACCATAACCCAAAAGGTAGTACGCTCTATGTCGTGGATATTGGCGTAAGTCCCTCCTATCGAAAATTAGGATTAGGAAAATGGCTGATGTTCTCGATGTATGAAGTTGTAGTTCATAAAGGATTGGAACGATTACTGGGAGGAGGAAGAATGCCTGGATATCATAAAAAAGAGAGTGAGCTGACGCCGGAACAATACCTTGAATCTGTCGTAAAAGGCGAACTGAAAGATCCAGTCATCACCTTCCTGCTTCGCTGTGGTCGTACCCCCGTTCAAGTAGTGGCAAACTATTTAGAAGATGAAGAATCACATAATTACGGAACACTGATGGAGTGGAAAAACCCTTTTTGCCCATCAAGGTCAAAACAAAAAGGAGACTATAATAAAAATGGAATATATCAGAATTACAAATATAGATGATCCACTATTTAAGCAATTGCATCAATTAATGCAAGACGTATTCCCCCCAGAAGAAGTATTAGAATTCGATCTTTGGAAAGAACCTTTGGAAGACCCAGGAATCCGTGTTTTTGTTGCCGTTCACAATAGGAAAGTAATAGGTGCTACGGAGTACCGTTATTATGAGGATTTTAATGTTGCGATGACAGATTTTACGATCATTGGTCAGGCTGGACTTGGCATCGGTCCATTTTTAGCCAATAAGAGATTAGAAGATTTAATTTACTTGGCCTCGATTAATGGCAATCGTTTATATGGGATGTTTGCTGAAATTTACGATCCATATCGAGTAGAACACTATGAATTTGGCGGGGTTAAGCCTATGAATCCATATGTCCGCCGTGAAGTATTGTCTCATCTTGGTTACAAGCGTCTTGATTTCCCTTATGTCCACCCTTCTTGGAACAATGATGGAGAGGCTGTAACAGGACTCGATCTTTGTTTTCTTCCAATGGAAGCTAGAGTCAATGAAGTACAAACAGAGCTGATTGTAAAATTTTTAAAACGTTATTACTCTGTCTTATCTAACAAACCGAAATCCTGGCATGCAATGATTGAGAACTTAGGAGCAAACGATAAGGCAACACTATTACCCATTTAGAATAAAGGATATATCCAAGTGATAATTATATCCCCAAAGAAACTGGAAACCCACCATTGGATTCACTCCTCTCACACCTAAAGTGAAATATAACCTTTAAAGGTCTTTGAAACATCCAAAAGCTTCGGCGTAAATATGAAAACGCGTTCATATATTGGAACAATTCGAAGGTTGACCCAAGTTCCACGAGTTAGTGGTTGGATCAAATAAAACCTTAAGAAGGAGCATAGACATGGTAGATATTTTATTTGAGGAAAGCGGAAGCCAATCCGTCCATCATTATTGTATAGCAACGGAACATCATCGATATGACTTTTCTATCATATTTACAAATAATTTTTTTGGGAAAGCAATGGTCGTTTCTATTCAAAGTGGCACAATGGTCTTAATGTGCAATGAAGATATCGAAAACGATTGCTATTGGGCAGAAAAATTAGGAATCCATCCAATTGATGTTGATGAATGCCGAATCTTTCTTCAGATGATTTTAAATCAGAAACTTTTCGTAAATCAATATTAAACGCTACTTTGAGCGGTATCCCTTATATCAAACCGGAAGGAGATTACTTATGATTCAACATGAAATGGTTATGAGCTCTTGTTATGGAACCATCCAAGAAGTCTCCATTGAAAATCATTCACGAATATATGAATGGGAACCTTTGTTTACCATAGAAACTGGTAAAGGAAATATTGAAACCATAAGTATTGGGATAAGTGGTGAAGTGTATTCTTTAGAAGTGCAAAAAGGGGATAAAGTAATTCCGGGAATGGTGCTTGCATTAATAAAAGAGGATTTGATTGCCAGTGGTAGCGACTAAATGATAATAATTTGTCGATAGGTCCCTTTATTATTTATCGAGCAAGGGGTTTCGAGATTCTTGAATGGGAAATATTCAGCGACTTGGTTACTGCCTAGATAGCATTGTTTTATAATCTAAAAAGCTTAAATTATTCTAATCTGTCAACATGGACGGATCATGACTTCAAGTGATCACTTAAATCAATACCTTTATAACAAAGGGGGCGACACAATGATAAGGAAAATAGGCATTAGTGGCACAGGGAGAATCGGTCGGCTATTGATTAGAAAAATGTTATCCAATAAACATGATCAACTTAAGTTAGTGGCGATTAATTCCATTTATCCTGTAGAAACAGTAGCTCATCTATTAAAATACGATACCATACACAGATCTTGGAATGCAGATATTTCAATACAAGATGGAAATCTTTTAATTAATGGTGATATTATTCAGGTCATTTCTGAACGTGAACCTGAAAGGATTCCATGGGGAACAATGGGTATAGACATTGCGATTGATGCTACAGGAAAATTCAATGACCGCCAAGGGGCACAAAAGCATTTATCAGCTGGAGCATCCACTGTCATTGTTACTGCTCCTGGTAAGGATATGGATTTTACAGTGGTTATGGGAGTGAATGATCATCTGTTAGATCTTTCGAAGCACACTATTTTATCCGCTGCCTCCTGCACGACTAACTGTGTTGCCCCTCTTTTAAGTATCATAGACCAATCTTTCCAAGTTAAAAGGGGATGGATGACCACTATTCACTCTTATACTTCTGACCAAAATCATTTGGATAACCCGCATAAAGATTTACGAAGAGCCCGCTCTTGTACTCAATCCATTGTTCCAACGACAACAGGAGTGGGTAAAGCCCTTGTTGATGTTCTTCCGCATCTGGCTTCATATATTGAAGGAATATCAATTCGTGTTCCTACACAGGATGTTTCATTAGTTGATCTCACTGTTCAAGTCGCCCGTGAGGTATCACTTGACGAAGTGAAATCAGTATTTCATGCAGCAGCAAATGGAAAACTGTCTCATTATCTCAGCTATATTGAACAGCCGTTAGTATCCTCCGATTTTATAGGGAATGAAAAGTCAGCGATTGTAGATGGACTTTCAATCATGACAGTGGAAAATCAAATTAAAATATTGGCCTGGTATGATAATGAATGGGCGTATGCTTGCAGGGTCATTGAGTTGGCTCAAGCAGTAAACGAAAGGATGGATAAAAAATGGAAATCCCCAGTCGCCCTCAAGCATTAGGTACAGTTATATGTAAATACTGTGGAGAGCTCATAGACAGTGTCGATACGGAAAAAGTCATGACTTATTACTCTAACTGCAAGCAAGAACAATGCCTCAATCAAGATTCAGAATTTCAACGCGGGGAATTAAAGCTAGAATAGAGGTGTGTTGCAAAAGCATAAGACGAGAACCGAAGTGAATATCAAAAGATACCTTTTATTCGAATATAAACTTTATGCCGAACTTTTCATGATAAAAAATTAGGAAGTTCGGTATTTTATTTTTTTAATATAAATAAAACAGAGATTTAAACCAGAATCTTTAAAAATAGCCAAATCCAAATTAGGGAAAGGACTAAAACCATGAAATGTATTTCGATTGATTTAGACGGTACGTTATTGAATTCTCGACATGAAATATCCGAGGAGGATTTGAAAGCCTTAAAAGAACTGCAAGAAAAAGGACATACGATCATTTTGAATACAGGTCGATCTTATTCAGATGTGGTAAAAATAAAACCTATACAAAACATGGAGGTTCCAATCTTTTGTTTAAATGGTTCCCTTTTATACTCGAAAACTAGAGAGCTGTTGTACGAAGTTACTTTATCAATGTCTACATATAAAGAGATATTCTCCGTTTTGCAAAAATTAGGAGTAAGAATACTCGTATATACAAATTATGGCGGTTTCCCTTCCACTTTGCCTCCATTACATCATAAAAGTAATGAAGAGCTAGACACTCTTTTTCAAACATACAATTACGATGAAATTTTAAATCAAGACAATCTTAAAATCTATAAACTAATTGCTTTGGTACAGTTTGATCAACTAGAAAAAATTGAGGTAGTAAAAAAGACATTAGCTAATAAATTTGATGTTTCGATGGCTTCTTCTTTTCCTAATAACGTAGAAATCACTTCAAACGAAACACACAAAGGAAAGGCTATATTGCATTACCAACAGAAGATGAATCTAGCCTTTGATGAGATTGTTGCTTTCGGTGATGGGGGCAATGACCTCGCCCAATTCGAGGTAGCGACCACTTCCGTTGCGATGGGTAATGCCCCTCTGAATATTCAACAAAAGGCAGATTTAATAACCAAAACAAATGATGAAGATGGATTCTCCCATGCAGTACGTCACCTTCTAGATTTACTGAATACACAAGAAGTCAAATCCGTGATTTGATTTTATTTGATTCCGATGTTTTTCTAGTCGTTTTTTTGATAACATAACCAATCCCCCATAAAAAGTAATGTTTTATTTATAATACAAAAAAAGCTTGTAGATCTATACCCTTCAACGGGACTTTGTCTACAAACTGAAGCAGCCAAATGGCTGCTTTTTTTATTATTTTTTCCTTTGCCTTCCGAATCGTAAAATCGTGTAGTCCGACCAACCTTCCATCTCAATAATCTATAATCTCTTCTTTTAATTGGTTCAAAACTATATTTAATTAGGAAGAACCACGACAATTAATCAACCTCTATTGAACATGCACTGGAAGAAGCAAAGCTTTCTCCCACAAGAAAGCCGTGCTCTTCTGTATAATCTATTTGTGTCTCTTCATCTAAATAGCGTTTTGTAAAACGATCGATTCGAATCTGGATATCACCATATTCAATAAACGTATCGTTTCGTCGGGGTTCTTCAAAAACAAGCGTAAACTTGATAGACATCCCACATCCACCTGCTACATTGGCATCAATTCGAGGAGATTGATCTTTTTTCAACTTCATTGTTTCCAGCTTGTTCACTGCTGATTTCGTTAGTGTTATAACCATCAAATCCCCTCCTTCTCTCCAATATCATGTTTTTAATCATCAAACATTTGATTTTACACAAACATAAGCTTGGTGGGAGAACGATTGAGTGGATGTCGAACCACCAAGAAGAAAATCTCAAGACAAAACAAGTTCTCTTCCTATTCATTACCGACGGACCTTAACAACCTGAAGTTAATTTTATTATGTCACCACTTCATTTTCTCTCACAACTTCCTCTTCTTTTGTGTAACGCAATATAGGTTGTCTTGCTGCCTGCACTTCATCTAATCTTCCTATGATCGTTGTATGTGGTGCTTCTAGTACAATACCTGGATTTTCCTCCACTTCTTTAGCAATTTGAATCATTGTATCTGCAAAGGTATCGAGGGTTTCTTTTGACTCTGTTTCTGTCGGCTCAATCATCAAACATTCCTCTACATTTAACGGGAAGTAGATGGTCGGTGGATGGTAACCGAAATCAAGTAGCCGTTTGGCCATATCAAGGGTTCTTACACCCAATTTTTTCTGTCTTGAACCTGATAACACAAATTCATGCTTACAAATTTGTGAATAAGGTGCTTCGAAATATGGTTCTAGCCTTTTGCGAAGATAGTTTGCATGGAGGACTGCACTTTCCGATACTTGACGTAGGCCTTCAGGTCCCATTGTGCGAATATAGGTATACGCACGAACAAGAATCCCGAAGTTTCCATAATAACCTTTTACACGGCCAATGGATAATGGTTGATTATAGTTCAATACATAGTGATCCTTATCTTTTTCAATGTGTGGCACCGGCAAATATGGAATCAGCTTGCTTTTTACACCAACAGGACCAGCACCAGGACCACCTCCACCATGAGGAGTTGTAAACGTTTTATGAAGATTTAAGTGCACGATGTCAAAGCCCATTTTTCCCGGTGTTGTTTTCCCTAAAATCGCATTGGCATTGGCCCCGTCATAATACAGTAAGCCACCTGATTCATGCACCACTTTAGAAATTTCCACAATTTCTTTTTCAAAAAGTCCAAGTGTGTTTGGATTGGTCAGCATTAGGGCTGCTGTATCATTATCCATATGTTTCTTTAATTCTTCCAAATCAACTAATCCATGTTCATTAGATGGAATCGTAACCGTTTTATATCCGGCCACTGATGCACTGGCAGGGTTGGTACCATGAGCCGTGTCTGGAACAAGTACTTTTGTTCTTGTCTCCCCTTTTTGTTCATGATAGTTTTTGACCATCATTAAACCGGTCCATTCTCCTTGAGCTCCTGCTGAAGGTTGTAACGTCACAGCATCCATACCTGTAATTACTGCTAAATCTTCCTGTAATTCATATAAAAGCTTTAGTGCTCCCTGCACCGTTTCGGCTGGCTGATACGGATGAATGCGGCTAAAACCGTCGAAACGAGCCACATCTTCATTGATCTTCGGGTTGTATTTCATCGTACAAGAACCAAGTGGATAAAACCCATTATCAATCCCATAGTTTTTATTGGAAAGTGCTGTGTAGTGGCGAACAAGCTGAAGTTCTGACACCTCTGGGAGTTCTGCTGGTATGTCACGAATCAAATGCATGGGAAGCTTATCTTTTAAATCGATTTTGTTGACATCACTTTCTGGAAGGCTTGAACCAATTCGACCAGGTCGACTGATTTCAAAGATTATATCGTTATATTCAACCATGTACAATCGCCTCCAATACATTTACAAATTGGTCAATCTCTTCTTTTGTCCTTTGCTCGGTTACCGCAATGAGCATTTGATTTCCCAAGCCGTAATCACGGTCTAAATCAAATCCTCCGATGATTCCTGCTTTTAGAAGCTTGTCATTGACTTCCTTAGCCGGAAGTGGGAGCTCGACAATAAATTCATTAAAAAATGGTGCTTGATTCATAATCTTACATCCTATTTCTTTAAGACGTTTAGCCATGTAATCAGCTTTATCGAAGTTTAGCTGTGCCATATGGCGAATTCCCTGCTTTCCAAGTGCTGTCATGCAAATGGAGGAAGCTAGCGCATTTAACGCCTGGTTAGAACAAATATTGGAAGCTGCTTTATCACGGCGAATATGCTGCTCACGTGCTTGCAATGTTAGCACAAATCCTCTTTTTCCCTGTTCATCTGTTGTTTGACCAACGATACGTCCAGGTATTTTGCGCATAAACTTTTTATGAACCGAAAAGTAACCACAGTGCGGACCACCAAAGCTCATTGGTATCCCTAAAGGCTGCATATCACCTATTACAATGTCTGCTCCAAGATTACCTGGTGGTTGCAAAAGCGCTAATGCCAGTGGATTAGCACTAACGATTAACATAGCGCCTGTTGTCTCGGCAATTTTCTTAATTTCTTTCAAATCTTCAATAGAACCAAAAAAATTTGGGTATTGGACGATAACAGCTGCTGTGTATGGATCAATTTGTTCTTGCAGTTTCTCTAAGTCTGTACAGTCCGTCGTAAGATTCACCTCTTCCACTGCATACCTTTGACCATCTGCTACTGTTTTTAAGATGGCACGGGATTCTGGATGAACCGCCTTTGATACAAGTACTTTCGAACGTCTTGTTGATACAACTGCAAGTGATGCTGCTTCTGCAAGGGAAGTAAAGCCATCGTACATGGAAGAATTGGCAACATCCATTCCTGTCAGCTCACATACCATTGTTTGAAATTCAAAAATGGCTTGTAATTCACCCTGGCTAATTTCTGGTTGGTAAGGGGTATAAGCTGTATAAAATTCAGAACGGGAAATCATATGATTCACAACACTTGGAATGTAATGATCATAAGTACCCGCACCAAGAAAAATTGGATATTGATTGGCATGTTTGTTTTGCGAAGCAAGCTGATGCATCTTTTTCAACAGAAGTGGTTCAGGAATTGCATCAGGGATGTTTAACTCCTCTTCCAGACGAATATCATTCGGGAGATCTTCAAACAGCTCCTCTGCCGAAGAGATTCCAAGAAAGGATAGCATTTCCTCTTGATCTTGTTTTGTATCAGGAAGATAACGATAGGTCGCTGTCATTTTATTCCTCCCCTTCATTCACAAAAGTTTCGTATTGATCTTCATTTAGAAGTACTTGTAACTCTTCTGGATTAAATAGTTCCACTTCTACCAACCACCCTGCTTCATATGGCTGGTCATTGATCATTTCAGGCGCATCATCTAACTCCTCGTTTACACGAACTACCTTACCAGATACAGGGGTATAGATTTCAGAAGCTGTTTTAACCGACTCGATCGATCCTATTGATTCATTAGCCGTTACTTCATCACCCACTCCTGGATTTTCAACAAAAACGATATCACCTAATTGTTTTTGGGCAAAATCAGAAATTCCAATACGGACTCGGTTTTCGTCTAATTGTAGTACCCACTCATGTTCCTTGCTGTATAGTAGGTTAGCTATCACTTTTGTCATTGTTTGTTCTTCCTTTCGCTCATAAAATTTATTAATATTCACTGGTGGGTGCTTACTATATCATGCAACGGAATTATCTTTTTTTATAGAACGGTGCTTTTACCACAATAGCATCAACCATCTTCTTACGAATTTCCACTTTAAGTTGTGTTCCTAGGTCAGCATTTTCTGCTGATACAAGCGCGAGACCTAAGCTTTTCTTTAAAGACGGTGAATGGGTTCCGGATGTAATAAAACCAATTTCCTCTGCCCCACCTGAAAACACTTTATAACCGTGACGAGGAATGCCTCTTCCTGTCATTTCAATTCCAACTAATATTCGTTTTAACCCTTCTTCTTTTTGTTTTGTAAGTATGGCTTTGCCGATAAAATTACTTTCTTTGTTTGTTTTTACGACAAAACCGATTCCAGCTTCAAGAGGGCTGATTTCCTTTGTGAGCTCTTGTCCGTATAGAGAAAGACGTGCTTCAAGGCGAAGAGTGTCACGTGCACCAAGTCCGCACGGCTTTAAGCCGTTTTCTTTTCCAGTTTCCAGGAGCTTTTCCCAAAGTGCTGGCGCCTTGTCCGCTGCTAAATAAAGCTCAAATCCATCTTCCCCTGTGTAACCCGTACGGGATACAAGCACGTCCGTAATGCCATCCAGATTAACATGTTGAGTAAAGTGGAAAACGCCAATTCCCGATAAATTGATTTTCGTTAGCTTTTGTAAAATGCCTTCCGCCTTTGGACCTTGAATGGCGATCAGCGCGATGTCATTTGAAATATTACGAAGTGTCATTTCTCCTTTAATATGCTGCTTCATCCAGTCGTAATCTTTCTCAATGTTTGCTGCATTAATCACGAGAAGAAATTTATCATTTTTCAGTTTGTAGACCAATAAATCATCCACTGTCCCGCCAGATGGATAACACATCGCGGTATACTGTGCTTGATTAATGCTAAGCTTTGTTACATCGTTTGTGACAAGGTAATTAATATAGCTTTCTGCATCTTTCCCTTCAACAAGCACTTCCCCCATATGAGAGACATCAAAAAGTCCTGCTTCCTTTCGGACAGCATCATGTTCTTCTAAAATGTTAGAAAACTGAACTGGCAGTTCCCATCCACCAAAATCAATGACTTTTGCTCCGTATTTTTTATATGTTTCAAAAAGTGGTGTCCTCTTCAATCCGGTTGCTGTGCTCATTGCTACCCCTCCAATTAAGATCTCTTGCTAAATAACTGTTCTTTTACCCTTTTACCTGTTTCGGTCATTGCAAGACCACCAAGTGCTGTTTCTCTAAGTGTTCGAGGCATTTCCTTTCCAATCTCGTACATGGCTTCAATGACTTCATCACAAGGTATACGACTTTCAACACCTGCAAGAGATAAATCAGCAGCTGAAAAGGCAATGGATGTTCCAATCACATTTCGCTTAATGCAAGGCACTTCAACAAGCCCAGCAACTGGATCACAAACGAGGCCCAACAGTGATTTTAAAGCAATTGCTGTTGCATTAACCGCTTGTTTAGGTGTGCCACCTTTTAATTCAACAATGGTCCCTGCCGCCATTGCCGTTGCAGAACCGACCTCTGCTTGGCATCCTCCTGCTGCTCCGGATATAAAGGACCGGTTGGCAATGACATACCCAAGGGCACTTGCGGTGAACAGCCCCATGACTAAGTCTCTGTAGGAAGTTCCGTCATTTTTGTGAAGCGAAAACAATACTCCGGGTAATATACCGGCTGCTCCGGCTGTCGGAGTTGCCACAATGACTCCCATTCTCGCATTACTTTCAGATGTCGCCAGTGAGAAAGTCATGGCATCGCTAATATAACTTCCCGAAAGAGAGTTACCTTGATTCACGTAATCGTACATCTTAACGGCATCACCACCAGAAATGCCACTTGGTGCAGTAGAGGTGTCTTTTTTACCGCTCTCAACAGCTTCCTGCATTTTAAATAACCGTTCTTCCATCATGCTGATGATCGTCTTTTGATCTCTCCCCGATTTTTCTATTTCCATCATCAACATGGCTTCACCAATCGTTTTCTGTTTGTGTGTACAAAATTCAATTAGCTCGTTCATTGACCGAATTTCCATCATGCACCCTCTAACGACGTTTTTTTCAACACATATGAATGGTAATGTGTAGCAAGTACCGAAAAGTCATCGCTAGTGCTTAAACGAATATCAACCATTTCATCGCCAATCATAAAGATTTTAGATAAACCGCCTCCAAGGGATGCACCACCTACTTTTACCAGCCATTCCCCACGTTTTGCCGTAACGATTGTTGTATTCGGATGTTTAAAATAAGGGCAGCTCTCTTCAAATTGAAATTCGTAATCTAGACCATGTTCTTTAGTCAGCTCTATGGCATCTTTAATCCTGGAATCATCTGTATCCATGCCAAGTAATCCGCCAAGTAGGGCTTTATCTGTTCCGTGACCTTGGTACGTTTCAGCAAATGAATCGTAGAAAATAATGTTCGCCTCTTCCGGACAACCACCTAATAGTTCATGAATGAACTTCCCCATTGATACAACACCAGCAGTATGAGAACTAGATGGCCCTACCATGATAGGGCCGATAATGTCAAAACAACTTTGGAATTCCATGTTGTTTCTCCCTTCTTAGACCGTTATAGGCTGTTGAAACAATGGATATCCTTTACAAATCTCTTTTGTTGTTTCTTTTACTTTTTCTAGAACAGCTGTATCTCCATTGCTCTTTAAAACAGCCGCAATCACTTCTCCGATTTTAACCATTTCTTCCTGCTTCATACCACGTGTCGTTAAAGCCGCTGTTCCCATTCGAATGCCACTTGTGACAAATGGGCTTTCAGTATCATAGGGAATCGTGTTTTTGTTAACTGTTATTCCCGCCTCTTCTAGTAATCGTTCTGCTTCTTTTCCGGTTAAATTCCATTGGCGAACGTCTAAAAGGACGATATGGTTGTCCGTTCCACCTGAAACAAGAATTGCGCCTGCTTTCTTTAATGTTTCGCCAAGTGTTGCTGCGTTTTCAATGATTTGTTTGGCATAGATCTTAAAGCTGGGTTGCAATGCTTCTTTAAAGGAAACCGCCTTTGCCGCAATAATGTGCATGAGTGGCCCTCCTTGAATCCCTGGGAATATAGCTTTATTTATTTTCTTTATCATGTCTTCATCATTTGTTAAAATGATGCCGCCACGTGGACCGCGTAAAGTTTTGTGCGTTGTGCTTGTCACCACATCCGCATATGGGATGGGCGATGGATGAAAACCTGCTGCCACGAGCCCTGCAATATGAGCCATATCCACCATCAGTTTTGCTCCAACTTGATCGGCGATTTCTTTAAAACGTGCAAAATCAATTGTTCTTGGGAAAGCACTTGTCCCCGCAATAATCAATTTTGGTTTTTCTTTTTTCGCGATTGCTTCAAGATCATCATAGTCTATCAAGTGAGTATCTTCTCTCACCCCATAAGACACAATATCAAACCATTTCCCCGAGATGCTGACGGGACTACCATGAGTTAAGTGTCCTCCATGCGAAAGGTTCATCCCCATCACTTTATCGCCCGGCTGAAGCAGCGCATAAAAAACAGCTAGATTTGCTTGTGCACCTGAGTGTGGTTGTACATTTGCATACTTAGCACCAAACAGCTTGGTTAGGCGTTCAATCGCTGTTTGTTCCACCACATCTACATATTCACAGCCTCCATAGTAACGCTTCCCCGGATATCCTTCTGCATACTTATTAGTGAGGACAGACCCCATAGCTTCCATCACTTCTTTACTTACGAAGTTTTCTGATGCGATTAATTCTAACGTATTATGTTGTCTTTCCCTTTCATTCTCCATGGCATTATAAATCTCTGAATCATAGTTTTGTAGACTCATATTCAAATATCCTCCTCGATTTTCTTCCAAGCTCCCTTTCCTCACAAAAAAGGACAGAGGAAAGGCAGGATAAATATCCCACCTTTCCTCTGTCCTTTTTACCTGAGAGATTACCTTCGGTATGAAACATATTACAAAACAATCTGTCTTGTATATTCTTTCATCAAAAGGATTCCCCTTTGGTGGCTTTTCAGCTCTCTCCAGAGGTGCGTCCAATTGTAGTCTTTTTACCTGAGAGTTTCTATCCCAAGGTTTTTTTGGGAATTGCTCCTTCGGTGCCGAATCGATTTCTTCGGTCTCTCCCACAATTATCATCCGCTTATATAAATTTCCATTATAATTGCATGTTAACGGGTTTAAATGAAAATTTCAATAATTATCTGAAAAAACTTTATTTTCAGAAATTTAAATATGGACGGTATAGATCTTTCTGACAGTTCATAAAATAAGAAGTTATTCGTTATGCAATATCAAAATTGTTAACTGCTTTTCTGAATCCCAACAAGTTTCTGTATCTAGGAACCGCTCCACTTTTGAACGGTTGCTAAGAAAAGCGAAAGATGGAAAGGACATCATGTCTAAATTTTTAACACAATGGATGTTTGGAAAAAGAAAAAATTAAGGTAGTGCGAGATTTGCGAGAATCCTTGAAGCAATAAAGATTGCTTAGCAACTTCCTCTTTGTCCCAACCACTTGATATATTAGCTATAACGATAATTGCTAGAACCCATACCCACCACTTCTTTGGCTTCTTTAGATTGATTTTCTTTTCCATACTCATTTTGAATTCTTCTCCTTTACCTTACAGTTTTACTATCTACGACTATGTCACCACCTCCACTTCCCTGTATTAATAGTAAGGTAATTATTTTCCATCTCCTTGATTTAAATGCCTTTTTTTCAATACCCTGTTTAAATCTTGATTTTAAATAGGGAGGGTATGAATCAGCACCGGACAGGGAATGGGATTTTCCATTCCCTGTCCGACAGAGATAAGTAATCGTTTGGGTAGGTAAAGTAAAACCCCATCTTTTATTTGTTTAATATGACTCTCAGTTCACCAATTTAAGTATTCATGCAATGGACTATAAGTCTACTATCAATCAAGTAATCATTTCTTTATAGCTATTTGGATTCACTTTATTTACAGTAAAATCAGCTATAGCAACTTGGTAATAATTTGATAATTTATTTAACATTAGATCTAATTCTTTATTGCTATATAGCCCTACTATCACTTCATTTAAAATAACTGTATTGTTTCTTTCCATTTTATTTTCCTCCTTTTGTTTGAAAAATTTTTCATCTTTTATTTGCATTTTAGATCTGATGGAAATGAACATTAAATGTTTTACTAATGAACGATGGCTCATCAATGAAATGGCGATGACGGGAGTGGCTGTTTGTAAATCAAAAACAGTGCCGTCCATTTTCCTTCTCAAGAAGAATTCCATATCTACTCTTTTTAGTTTTTTCTAATTTTTCATCTTTAGAAAATGCTCTTCCCGTTAAATCCATAGGCCCTGGACGAATAACCGAACCGCTTTTTCCATACTCTTGCTACATTCTCAGAGTTATACTCAAGTTCCCTTTTTTCTAATAATTCCAATCCTTCCCCAATGTCATCCATTTCGTTATCAATCCCATTGTTGGTCATTTTCAAGAAGTGACCACTCCCTGCTTTTCCTGCATATAAATATCCATTTTCTACAGATATATCTCTGAAAATGGGCTCTACTATGCGCCAAGCTTCAAGGTCTCCTCCAATCTTGAAACAAGCACCTTTTCGAGCACCTTCCTTTCCTTCAGAGGACACGACATCCATAAAGTTCACACCATATCTCTTTAGCCTATTGTACCGGCGAATGGTATCCTTATAGTAGGAATTTCCAGATTGAATTAAAATATCGCCAATATTTAGAAACGGTGTCACTTCACTAATTACTACATCAACTGAATCAGGAGGAACCATAAGCCAAATAATTCGGGGTTGCTCTAATGATTTAATGAGTTCTACTATATTAGTTGTTCCCTTAGCTCCGTAACTTTCCATTTCTTCTATAGCACCGGAATCTAAATCATAGGCCACAACGTCGTGGCTTTCTCCAATTAGGTTTTGACCTAAGTTTAATCCCATTTTTCCTAAACCGATTAATCCAACTTTCATCGTGATGGCCTCCTTTTTAGAATAGAGTACTTCTAATTGTGCATCTTTCCTTTTACATATTGGTAACTTCGTTAGATTTAATTAGTATAAAAATTCACCTTATTATCTAAAGCCCCTGTTGCTTTAAATAAGGGTCACAGTATGCATTTCCGTCATTTTAGGATATTTAAACGCATTCCTGTCTAAAAATTTATTACGTAGAAAAGTCATTTAATCCCCCCTGTATTCTTCCTTGATTGTAAAATTGTGGTGTAGTAAGATTCTAATAGATGTACCAAGTAATAGTTCTTGTGGTGATAATCCTCTAGGTATATAAAAGTATAATATCTATATTTTTTAATTGTAAGTACGCACTTTTTTATTATATAGTATTATAAAGTACACTATTATTTTATGACCTGGGGGGAAAATAAATGGGACATCTGCGTGACAAGACGTTTTACTGCGAAAAAGAATTGACACTTTCTATTATTGGCGGTAAATGGAAAATGCTTATTATGTGGCATCTAGGGAAAGAAGGAACCAAGCGATTTGGTGAACTAAAATCTCTGATTCCTGAAATTACGCAGAGAATGCTCGCTAGTCAATTGCGAGAGCTGGAAGGAGACCTCATCGTCCACCGTGAAGTCTACCCTGTTGTTCCACCAAAAGTTGAATATTCTCTGACCAAAAGAGGAGAAAGTTTGATGCCAATTCTTGAATCCATGTATGACTGGGGCAGTGAGTATATGGAGACTGTCTTGAATAACCAAGCAGATAGAAAAGAAGAGTCCCTCTAGTAGAAAAAAGCTTCCCTCATGAAGGATTAGAAAATAATCCTTTTTGCCTCCTTTTTGAAAGCGCTATCTTTGTTGTGGACATATTAAGGAAAATAACGTTAATTAGATAATTTGTACACAAAAACCACATGGAGAAACCTTTATAAAGGTTTCCCATGTGGTTTTTTAGCCTTTTAACCCATATCACCGGACAGTATGATTCGAACTGAATTAGATCAGTTGCTTTAAGCTCACTTTACTGTCAATTTAATTGCCGGTAAGAATAAGTATCACGCTTATCTTTTTGAATCGCATTTTCCCTTTAACAACTTCTACATAATAGTGCTTGAAACACAATCCTTCAACGAATTTTTCAATAAGCAACTCTAGGTATATTCCCTTTTGCTTCCTTTCTTCACTTTACACATAGTATACTTTTAAACACTATATGATATAAAAGTGGGTACTTCTCATTTAAATAATTACAGAATACAATAAATGTAGTATCAAACAAAAATTATTTAAGGAGTGAAGTATTTATGAAACTTCAATTAGCATTAGACCTTGTAAACATCCCACAGGCAATAGAAGTAGTGAGAGAAGTAGAGCAATTTATCGATGTAGTAGAAATTGGAACTCCTGTTGTCATTAATGAAGGTCTTAGAGCAGTAAAAGAAGTTAGTGCAGCATTTCCTAATTTAACCGTATTGGCTGACCTGAAAATTATGGATGCTGGAGGATATGAAGTTATGAAAGCATCTGAAGCTGGTGCTTCTATCATCACAGTTCTTGGTGCGACGGATGATGCAACAATCAAGGGTGCAGTGGAAGAAGCTAAAAAACAAGGAACACAGATTCTTGTTGATATGATCAATGTAAAAGATATCGAAAAACGTGCGTACGAAATCGATGCACTGGGAGTTGATTACATTTGTGTGCATACAGGGTACGATCTTCAGGCTAAAGGAGAAAACTCATTTGAACAGCTTCAAACAATCAAACGCGTTGTAAAGAATGCGAAAACTGCGGTAGCAGGCGGAATTAAATTAGATACATTGCCAGAAGTCATTGAAGCACAGCCTGATCTTGTCATTGTAGGCGGTGGTATTACTGGACAAGATAATAAAAAAGCAGTAGCTGCGAAAATGCAAGAATTAATTAAACAAGCGACTTATGCTTAAGAAAGGTATGTGAATTATGAAGACTACTCAATACTTAGCTGAAAT
The DNA here is from genome assembly GCF_044762675.1 of Peribacillus sp. NPDC096448. NCBI lineage: Bacteria > Bacillati > Bacillota > Bacilli > Caryophanales > Bacillaceae > Peribacillus > Peribacillus sp. NPDC096448. The sequence goes on from NZ_JBIWEU010000014.1 coordinate 73,535, forward strand.
TGAAAACGAATTAAATCGGACTATCGAATTAATATCTGAAGATGAAGCTGAAAAATTGGTGGATCACATACTTAAATCCAAGAAAATCTTTGTGGCTGGTGCAGGTCGTTCTGGGTTTATGGCCAAATCTTTTGTTATGCGCATGATGCACATGGGGTTAGATGCCTTTGTAGTAGGAGAAACGGTTACCCCTGGTTTAGAAAAAGATGATATTTTAATTATCGCTTCTGGTTCAGGAGAGACAAAAAGTTTAGTGTCAATGGCGGAGAAGGCTAAAGGTTTAGAAGCATCTGTTGCAGTTGTCACGATTTCCCCTGATTCAACCATTGGAAAATTAAGCGATTTAGCTATTAAAATACCTGCCAAACCTAAGGCTGGTGCAGACAGTGACTACAAAACTATACAGCCTATGGGGTCTTTATTCGAGCAAAGTCTCTTGTTATTATTTGATTCTGTCATATTAAGAGTGATGGAGCAAAAGGAATTAGGCGGCCAAACTATGTTTGGAAGACATGCAAATCTAGAATAGGATAGGCATAGTTTTATGCTTATACTCCTAAATGAAAGACTAGTAAATTATAAAAAATTGAACATACTAAGTCAGGTTTTGGTAAAAAAATCTTTAGACATAAACATATAACTTAAAAAGAGCTGTCGAATTAGAGATTCTAATGCCTTCCCAAATTTATGTATGAATCAATATCATTCCGGGCAGATTTCACCATTAGGTGAAGCTGCCTTTTCTTGTATACAGGTGAAATGTTTGTTTTTCTATTATTTTATTATACATTGCCCATGTTTGCCATTATTGTTTGCTAGTATAAATCAGCTTGAAAAATAACAAATTGATAGAGCATGTTTTGAAAAAAGATTATTAAAACATGCTTTTAACACATTCATTTGAATCGTTCTTTTATAAAAAAGTTTGGATCATTTTCCATACTTCTTATTCAACTTCCCGTTAGCTCAATAAGAAAAAAGAAATAATAGATAGAATTCAGTTTTTCATTTTTATAAAGTCGTTAAACCTTTTTCAAAACGGTGCAACTTAATTTCAAACACAGTTACCTTCTTTTCAGTCTGGTACGGACATTGTTCAACTAAAAGAATTCTTTTGAGTAGGTTTTTACTATTCAGACTGCTGTCGGTTCGGCAAAGTGACTTTTCCTCTTTTCTGATCGACGGGCTTATGCCAAAAACCCCTGTCCTATATTTAAGACAGGGGTTTTGGTCTATAATATTAATTTAATTGCTTTTGAAACCAGTCTGTATGGAAAATGCCTTCCTTATCTACACGCTGGTATGTGTGCGCACCAAAGTAATCGCGTTGTGCTTGTATCAGATTTGCTGGCAACGTATCTGTACGATAACTGTCATAGTAAGATAATGCGCTGGAGAATGATGGCACCGCTATGCCTCGCTCAATTGCCATAGCGAGTACTTGACGTAATGCAGATTGATAGCTTTCTACAATTTCTTTAAAGTAAGAATCCAATAATAAGTTTGGTAAGTTAGGATCACGATCATAAGCATCTTTAATTTTTTGTAAGAATTGGGCACGAATGATACAACCGCCACGAAAAATCATTGCAATATCACCATAGCGAAGGTTCCAGTCATACTCTTCTGACGCAGAACGCATTTGTGCAAATCCTTGTGCATATGAACAAATTTTACTCATATATAAAGCTTTACGTATTGCCTCTATTAATTCTTCTCCATTTCCTTCATACGTCTTCTCCTCAGGGCCTTTTAATAGCTTACTTGCCTTAACTCGCTCTTCTTTCAAGGCAGATATAAAGCGAGCAAACACAGATTCTGTGACGATTGGAAGGGAAACTCCTAAATCTAAAGCACTTTGACTTGTCCATTTACCTGTACCTTTTTGGCCTGCTGTATCTAAAATTAGGTCAATAAGAGGTTTACCTGTTTCTTTATCTACTTTTGTAAAGATGTCAGCTGTAATCTCGATTAGATAACTATCTAATTCCCCTTTGTTCCATTCTGCAAATACTTCATGAAGTTCTTGTGCACTTAAACCAAGCACCTGTTTCATAATGAAATACGCTTCTGAAATTAACTGCATATCTCCGTACTCGATGCCATTATGGACCATTTTTACGTAATGGCCGGCACCATTAGGACCGATATATGTACAACAAGAATCTCCTTCTACTTTTGCTGAAATCTCTTTCAAAATTGGCTCTACAAGTTCATACGCTTCTTTTTGGCCACCAGGCATAATAGATGGACCTTTCAATGCCCCTTCTTCCCCACCTGAAACACCTGTACCAATAAAGTGGATACCTGTGACTTCTAATTCTTTATTACGTCTAATCGTGTCTTGGAAAAATGTATTTCCGCCATCGATGAGGATGTCGCCCTTTTCAAGATATGGTTTTAACGAATCAATCGTTGCATCTGTTGGTTCACCCGCTTTAACCATTAATAATATTTTGCGTGGTTTTTCTAATGAATGAACAAATTCTTCGGTGCTTTTCGCACCAAAAAAATTTTTCCCATCTGCTTCGTTCTTTAAAAACTCTTCTGTTTTTTCAGACGAACGGTTGTAAACAGAAACAGAATGCCCTCGACTTTCAATATTCAATGCGAGATTTTTACCCATTACGGCTAAACCGATCACACCGATTTTTTGTTTTGCCATTATCAATTCGTCCCTTCTTCATTTTAAGAATCAATCTTAGCTACTTTGAGGTCAGACTTTAAATCTCATCTCAAGTTATACAATAAATCTAATTCCTTGGATAAACGCTGACCCCAATTCTTTCTTCTCTTTTCAAAGCTTTAACGCTTATGATTTACTTATTTTTACATCGCGATCATGAATCCATTTTTTCTTCTTTTAATTTTCCTATTTTGGCGACCTATAGGAATGCATGAATTTATGTTTTCAATAGAGGGAGTCAATTTCCATACAAGCATCAAAATCTATAACCACTTAAATCCGTCCTCTTCCAATAATTGATCAGAAGCGTCTGGCCCCATCGAACCTGAACGATAAGGACACAGGGGAAGGGCGTTTTCCTCAAATACCTCCAAAATAGGTTGAACCCACTTCCAAGATAATTCAACTTCGTTCCAATGAGCAAAGAAAGTTGGATCGCCACGCAAAGCATCGAACAGTAAAAGCTCATAGGCTTCCGGTACTTCTTTTGCATTAGCTGAAAAAGTCACCGTAACGGGCTCAATTTTACCGTTTAACGGGTTTTTTCTATTTAATTGCAAAGAAACACCTTCGTTAGGACTGATCTCGATGATTAATAAATTTGGGGCTGTTTGCTCTTTTTGGGAAATGTATATATCCTTTAACGGATTTTTGAACTCAATCACAATTCGTGTGGACTTTTCCCTCATTCTTTTTCCAGTACGGATATAGAATGGTACCCCACTCCAATAAGAATCATCAATCCACAAACGGGCAGAAACAAAGGTATCATTTGTTGAAGAAGCATCAATTCCAGATTCCTCTTTATAACCAACAACTGGTTCACCTTGAATTTCCCCTGGACCATATTGACCACGAACCACGTGTGAAGCTACATCTTCTTTCTTCAATGGTCGTAGAAATTCCATGACCTTCCTCTTCTCTTGACGAATATCTTTTGCGCTTATTCCTTTTGGAAGGTGCATAGCTGTCATCATCAGTATTTGCAGCATATGATTTTGGACCATATCACGAATTGCTCCTGCTTGGTCATAATAACTCGCTCTTTCTTCTACCCCAACCGTTTCACTAGCCGTAATTTGTATATTGGCAATATATTGGTTATTCCATAGCCCTTGAAACATAGGATTCGCATATTCTAATGCTTCAAGGTTTTGGACCATCGGCTTTCCAAGGTAATGATCTATACGATAAATTTCGTCCTCTTCAAAAGTTTCACTTAATAATTCGTTCAGATTTTGGGCGGATTTCAAATCGTTCCCAAAAGGCTTTTCGATAATGAGTCGTTTCCATCCTATTGTAGAGCCTAATCCACTTTTTTGGATGTTTGATGTAATCACATCCACAAACTCGGGCGCAACAGATAGATAAAACAGGCGATTTTCTGGAATACTCAATTCTTCTTCACGAGTTTGAATCAATTCAAGTAAGTTCTTATACCCTTCTTTATTTGTTACATCCAAAAGGCTATAGCGAAATGCATTGAGAAACTCTTCCGTTTTGGATGACTCATTTATCATACGTCTAGAAAATTTTTGTAACGATTCTTTCACGTGTTTTTGAAAAGATTCATCAGACCAATTTCTTCTACCTAAACCAATAACCGAAAACGAGTTAGGAATTTTTTTATCTAAAAACAAATTATATAAAGCAGGAAAAATTTTTCTCTTAGCTAAATCCCCTGTCGCTCCAAATAGAACAAAAGTCACAGAATCCATTTCCAACGTTTTTAAGACATCGAGAACATTCTCATCTAAATCAATGTCACGTGGAATAGTTAAGTCATTCACTTGATCCCCTCCTTTGAACGTACCACCTATACAGAAATTAGTATAACGTGTATAATATTTATGCGTAAGTACGCACTTCATAGTCATATAGTGACAAATTGTATACCATTACGCTGGAAATGGAGGTGAAATTAATGGGACATCTTCGTGATAAGCCGTTTGATTGTGAAAAAGAATTGACACTTTCTGTAATTGGTGGTAAATGGAAAATGCTTATATTATGGCATCTAGGTAAAGAGGGAACAAAGCGATTTAATGAACTGAAGTCTCTCATGCCCGGTATTACCCAAAGAATGCTAGTTAACCAATTGAGAGAATTGGAAGATGACCTCATTGTTCATCGTGAAGTCTATCCCGTTGTTCCACCCAAAGTAGAGTATTCACTGACAGAACAGGGAAAAAGTCTAATGCCGATACTAGAGTCTATGTATGAGTGGGGTAAAAACTATATGAAAAATACAGCTGTGAAAAACGATGGAGAAATCAAGGAGTCTATCGAGTAGAAAAATCCTTTTTGCAAAAACAGAAGAGATTGGTTAGGTCCGAGCAATGTCGAAAGAAGAGATTGTTCCAGACAGCACTCTGATAGAACAATACTGGCTACTTCATAGTTGCTTTATATGAAGGATATGAAATCCACAGATATGTTAACCTGAATGTGAATTTGTGTGATCAAATTTTGTATGAATGGTTATTTTCAGAGTAAATATAAAATCTATATGTTAAAACCCTATAATTGGTTAGATGCCAAAAGATCCTTAGGATTTGTTGACTCCATTCCAATAGCAACAAAATCTTATTCTTGAAGACTAAAAAGCCTAGAGATTTTATCTCTAGGCTTTTTACATCATTTATTCAATAAAGTACATCTTCCCATTCACTTCAAGAGACACTGATGATTGTTTCATCTCTTCCTTTAGAGATTTGGCATAGGTAACTACTTTATTAATTTTTTTCTTGTCCAAATCTTCTGCATAACTATAGACAATCGTTACTTTCTCTTTAATTAGCTGATTATCATCAGATAGCCATGATCCTGTCCCATCGATGGCTGTTGCTCCTCCAAACATTTTTGAGAATTCCTCCAACGACTTGTTAACATATGGAGTATTATCAATTGGTTGATCAACATTATATGTAGATGGTACATAAATTTTTACTACGTCTTCAAGGTAGAATTGCCCCTTTAATGCAGAAGATTGTTTCTCTTTAGTTTCTTGTTATTCTGCAGCGTACACAGCATTACCTAAAAAAACAAGTAACAGAATCGGGATGATCCAATAGAAGATTTTTTTCCTTTCCAATATTGCCACTCCTTCATATTCAACAGTATTGCTGACAAAACAATGGTGAATTTTCTATCCTCATTATACATGCAACAATCATATTTATAGGAAATTTTTACTTACATTTTATTTAGTGAGTGACGAACGAGTGCATTAATTCAATAACCCACATAAAAGAATCTTCTATTGAAGATCCTTTTTCAGTACCTAAAACATCACATTATGAAAAATAGTTAGACAAAGAAATATGTTATCCTTATTCCGTAATCGGGCGCTTTAGTAGAAGAAGAGATTGCATAAAACCCCATTTTACAGCAGCTAGGCTTCTTCAGAAGCCCAAAATGTTGATAAATCAACAATGTTTAATATTGTGCTTAATCGATAAAAATCAAATAAACGCCAATCCCTTAGATATGAGATTGGCGTTTTGGCGTACTTCTTAAAATTACGATTATGTTAAGTTCATTTCAAAATCATCTCGATATATAATACAACATTTTAAGAAATGTTTTTTAATTCCTCTGTTAATCGTAGGAATTCTTCTTTGTTTTGATTCTGTAATGACTGGTCAATCTCTTTTCGGATTTGCTCTTTTCTAAAATTACGAAGGGCTTCGTTTAACACCATTTCAGCAAATTCAAAATCCGTGACGTTTACTTCAGGTTGTGGTGGTGTATTAACCAAATTCCTTTCCATAGGAAACCAACTCCTTGACCTTTTTTCTATTATACTAAAAATTTTCAGACTATTCAAATATTTCACTTAGTAGTTCCATGGTATTTTTAGCCAATGAGTTTACATCTGAAAGATAAACTCATTGAAACCTTCAGTTATGGTCTTTAAACAAGAATTTTTTAATTCATCTCAAATACTATTATTCTTTCAGTTTATTTAATCGTTAATCTATACCATTCTATCTTTAGACTGATTCAGATCATTATCATAAAATTGATGGATCAAATAGGTAAGATAAGAGTTTAGTTCAAATCGATCTTTATTAACAAAATCAGACAACGTTAATTTGCTTTCTCTTAACACTATTTTACCCCCTTTATTTAACTTCTTTACCTTTATGATTCCCAAGCTATTATTCTTTTATACATATAAATTAATAAAATATTTATTTTTGAGATAAATCAATATATTAAAAAGTTATAGACCTTTTCTGGAGTAATAAATGTTTAAATTCGCCAATCGTGTTCCATTAAAGGGCCATTTAATGGAATAAGACTTGGATATTATTTTATTAATTAATTGTGAAGTACTGTATTTAAAATCACGGGAGGTTAATTATGAAGGGTTTATAAAAAGTCATATTAGGGGGGAGTTGTTTGTGTCAAACCTTGAAAAATGCTAACAGGAGGGAATGTCACTAACGTTTATCGTTCGGGAGATACTGTGCGACGAGAATTAAAGCCAGACAGTACCAAAATTCATAAGATATTAAAGCATTGGGAGAACAAATATTTCAGTTATGCACCAAAGTTTTTACGTATTGATGAAAAAGGAACATTTATTGAGGGAGAAGCTGGTAATGATCCTTTAAAAGGGGTCCCGCCAACCAAATGACATAAAACCCAGGCTAAGACATTTTTCGGAAGATAAAAAGCCGATTTTCCCACGTTAAGGGATTTCGGCTTTTATGTTTTACTTTCGGAGTGGTCTAACGATTATATAGTAGTTGATTGGTTAATGGCGGAGAACACTAAGTATTTAATGTCAATTCCTCATATGCCATTTTACAGTGATATATTGGATATGTTTTTTAGATACCCAACCTCTTTTGTTACCATAATGGTTTAACTTTGCTGTATTGGATAATAATTTTACTTACCATGGTAATGGCAGCTTGTAAAGCCTTTTGTTTAGATGAAAATGTTCCTGCAAACTCTTGGAAATCAACACCTATTTTTTCACAAAGATCTCGATTATTATTAGCGCTACAACGAAATTCTTCAGGAATTAGATTGTCATTGATATTAAATTGAAATGCATAAGCTTCATCATCCAAGAAATACATTAATTCTATGTTAGCTTTTTCCACTCCTTGATAACGAAATTTATAGTTTTCCACTTGATATAAAATATCTCCTTGGTGTTCGTAAGCAAACTTCATAAAAACCCCCCCTTTTTAAAATCGCACACTTCATAACTAATTCTAGCACTTATTCAGAAATTTCCCATTTACAAATGCTTTATTTGTAGTTTACCAGTAATAAAAATGGCCGCCTAGGAACCCTGTACAATAAAGCCACATTCTCCTTGAAATATGAAGGAATTACAAACTTAGAAACTTAACTGGATTATTTAAGGCATGTATTTTACAGCATGCTCCTAATTTTCGGATTTACTCAAACCATTCAAACTGCTGTTTTCTATTGAAGTGGAAAAGACGGTTAAAAGGCATTTATGTAAACGCCATAATAATCCTCTTTTATTTCCCGCCCGTTAATTCCCCGATAAATTCAACATCATCAACTTTCCAGCCTTGCTCCTTCACATAAATAAGCGACGTTTTGACGATAACCGTGTCGGTAGCAGCCACATTGTTAAATTCCGTAGTGAGTTTAAATTCATTAAAAATTTCAGCTTCCGTTTTAGAGGTCTGATATTCAAATTGCTTCAGGCCCACCATGGACGACTTCACTGATTCTTCCGAATCCGGAGGTTCTGTTCCGGAAGGATGGGTCGCTTTGAATCCTTGATCGGTCATGAATGGTTCAATTTTTTTATAACGTTCGGCAGTGGTTTGATAAGTGAAAAAACTTTCAAGAAACTCGCGATTCACCTTTAAAGCATCCGTGATTTGGATGAAGGATAGGGATTGAATCTGCTCTTCATAGTTCCCCTGGTTGGCTCTGACTTCCTGCAGCTGTGAACGCAAACTGAAAACGTACATAAAAACCAAAGCAGCAGTGATGAATACTATCATTAAAAACAAGAAATTTTTATTTTGGGTTGGCCCCATGCCCTGTACCTCCATTTCTAGATCCGTCTAAAACCTAGGAAGGGATATAAGTTTTTCCACTCTTCAACGGACGAATAAGAAATACCACCACTGCTATTGGCATTGATAAATTGACCGTTCCCCACATACATGCCAACGTGCGAAGCCCCTGGCTTATAGGTGGAGAAAAAAACGAAGTCACCCGGCTTTATATGTTCCTCTGAAACCGGCTTTGTTTTGTTGTACTGCGATTGAGCTGTCCCGTACATATCCATGCCGACCTGTGCAAAAGCATATTCAAGCAGCCCACTGCAGTCGAACCCTCCTGCTGCTGGTGTCCTGCCTCCCCATACATATGGTCGGCCGAGGTACTGTTTCATAATGTTATGCACTTTCTCTACATCAAAGGATTGTGAACCGTCACCCAAAACAACCACGCTGCCTTTTCCACCTTTGTAATATTGCATAACATGGTCCACATAATTTACATCGCCGTAACGGCTCCACCCCTCCCTGGCAGCCATCATATGACTAAACTGGGTAGCAACTTCTTTTGAATAACCTCCACGCTCTAATGCGTACCCAATAAACCCATCTCCAAAGTTATAGGATTGCAAAGCTAGATTTACATCACCTTTGGCTTGCTTCATCACTTCTGCAAAATGTTTCATGCCTACCTGAATGGAATACTCCGGGTCGGTAATGGTTCCGGGTGGGAGCCCGATTGATTCGGAAGATTGCATCACATCTAATTCACGTCCACCAGATTCCTGTTGGATCATGGCCATGATAAGCCCGACATATTCCCCAACCCCATTTTGTTCCGCATATTTCCGGATTAAGGGTTCGTATCTCAAAACTTCAGCTGACAATTGAGCCGATTCCCCGGCTCCTTCCCCAGACATTTCGGACTCAAACTGGTTCTCACCACCCAAACTGATAGAAACAAACAAAGCAAATCCAAAAATGGAAGTAAGGAGAAGGAGAATACCTGCAATAATCCAGGTGATAGGGTTTTTGAGAATGGCAATGGTACCAACGACTTTTGCACCTTTCTTTAAAACACCTTGCATAGGAACTCCTTTCTAAAAGAGATTCTGAAAAAACGATGGGTGTGGATGTTCACAAACATACATGTCATGGCTACTCACTTCCCTCGAATTATCATTTTAGATCCTTTTCGGTTTCCTTGGCTTTGGGCTTCCTGCCCTCCGAACGTTTGACGGTTACGGAAGGTGATACATTTGCTTTTCTAGCATCAATCTTCTTTTGGATTTCCCATTGCGTTAGGTGTTTGACTGGTTCTCTTGAAGCTGCTGCTTCTTGCTTACTTTCCATTTTTGTAGCTGGATTACGATGTGAAGAAGGTTGATTTTCAGGGTCACGTAACCCCTCTGTCCTTTGCCTAGAAGGCTTAGCCTGTTCTTGTTTTCTATTCTCTTGTCTAGTTGAATCCGGAGGGTTACCACCTGGCTTCCGAGCTCCCGAAACGGTACGTTCAGAACTTCGTAAAGGTTGTCCACTGACTGGTCCTTTGCCTGTTGCCCCTTCCCCCTTTTCACTTTTATAATCCTTTAAATCCACAATCGCAGCTCCTGCATTTCGTGAAGCTGATCGGTTGGCCATTACTGTATTCAAACCCGTTGCTGTATTTGACCCTTTTCCGATTGATTGTTGCCCTTGATTTCTTCCTACACCTGGTTTTTGAGGTGTATTCTCACCAACAGCTTTTCGATGTTCTGACCTTCCACTGTTTGCTACGGGTGGATGGGTAAAGGTCTTTCGGCCCGAGCCTTCTTTTTTTGACTGGTATTCTTCTTGACGCTTTTTATTTTGGTGGCTTCTATAAAATTTGGCGACCATTCTTTTGGCTCCCTTGATTCCTGTTTCACCAGCATCCCCCATCTTGTCAATCGAATTGGTTGTCGCTCTCTCGACAACTTGCTGACCTTGAATCATACCAGCAGAAGCAACCTCAAAGATTTCGGAACGATATTTGAACAATCCCCAAATGGTCATGCAGATAAGAAAGACTACAAAGACATACCCTTCTACACCATTCGTCACTTTTACTGATTCGTAAAGCAAGGTGACAAGTCCAGTAATGACGGCAATCAAAAGGACTAATACCGCTTTCATAAGTATTACGCCCACAAGCTTCTTCCCGTGATTCAAGGCCGTTTCACTATAAGAAGGGATTACGGAAAGAACTAATGGAATGGCTGTGAAAATGACTAACGCCAAGAACCATACTTGAAGCAAAAACTTAAAGATGCCTAATAACAAGATCGGAATCGAAAGCGCAATGGTTGAAAGAATTGTAACAATTAGGTATCCAAACCGTTCACCACTAAAACTGGCAGACATTTGATTGTTGTCAAAGTTGGAAACCTCATCACTGACAATAATCCTTCTTTGCTCTTTGCCTTCTTCAGTATGAGGCTTGAGTTCCAAAAGTTTATTTACCCGGTTTGGATCATCTTTTAAAACATCAGATACTTTTGTTGAACCATAATTCAAGAGTAAATATGGACGCTTCACCATTAAGTTAAATAGTTGATTTTCCAACACCGCAATTCCTTCTTTAGAATCATAGGCAGCATTGCTGTCAAACTCATCAGAACTGACCAAAACGTTTGCAGAGCTTGCAATCCCTTCGAGCTCCGCCCCCCGATCATTCAGCCATTTAATGTTTCCGGTTGGGTCGGAATAAAACCAAAAAGTAATAACCATGATAGACATGGCGCCAAGGATTGATTTCACCGCATGCCCGACTTGTTGATTTACAAGGTAACGCCAGGCAGCTGTTCCCCCAACTAAAATGACAAACAAGGATAAAAACGTTCCAGACATAATCTCATAGATTCGTTCACTCATAATTCCAGCTTCATCCACAATATTGCTAATTAAATCAAAGGACATCAGCTGGTTAACCGAATATAAAGTAAAACTGGCAATCGTTTTATTAAACCCCCACATTCCTTGATTAATGGCATGTAATGCATTATCACCAGCTTCCGTAATACCGTCGCCGATATCTGCTTCCATCTGATAATGATAGAGAGGATATTCCTTACTTTCCAAAGTAACACGGCCCACTGTTTCTTCCTTTTTCTGAACAGTAGGGGCCGCATCTTCTGCATTGGAAGACGTTGGCAAGAGAAGAAACAACAGCACTAAACAAAAGCCTAGGCCTTGTTTAAGGGTTTGCATCCAATCCCTCCTTATTTGCAGTTAATGCACGCTTCCCGGTCAAACTTCTCTGATATATCTTCACGAACAATATCCAAGCTTTCGCTGGTATCAACTTTCCATTCTTCACCTTTTTTACGAAAGACAATATTATCCTCTACTGAATTTTCACCATTCGGGTTTTTAAAATCGGTAAAAACATAATACCGTTCTAAATCTTCATCGAAATAGATTTCATAGCGAATATCTTCATACTTTATTCCGGACTCTTTTTGTTTTGTAGTTTTATGAATTTCATAAGACCCTTCCTTATAAAGCAACTCTTGCTCACGATCATAATCCCGATCAAAATTTGCTTTTTCCCACTCGTAAGCTAGTTTTGAAATATCTTCCGTAGTTGATGCACCCTGATTGCACCCGGTTAAAAGTGCAATCAAAGCAATAAAAGAGATGAATATTCTTTTCACATGAACGCCTCCTCGGTCTCTGCTCTTCCACGATCACTTTCTTTTGTATTGAAGGCGCAGATCCACTCATCAAACAAGACATCCGTCTGAATCTTGCCCGTTCGCCCGTACATATCCTCAATAATGCATTGACCTTCCGAAAGGTTTTTCAGCATATCCCGGTTGGCCTTGTTATCTTCCATCCCGAGGAATTCAATGATGTTTCCAGCTTCTTCGGTTGTTTTCGCTTTAAAGGCAAACTTCGTGCCTATATTCTCTTTGATTTGCGGCTTGTTGTATTCATACGTGGACTGTGTGACGATATAGACGGCGGAACGCAAGGCTCCCTGTACGAAGCAATTCATTAATCAGGCGATCCCCGGCACCCGTATTCATGAGCATCCATGCTTCCTCAAACACTGTCATCTTGACGACCGAATCATCTCGCGCGAATTTCGTTGCGAACTTGGCCAGTGGCTGCATGAGGGCAACAGCAATATGTTCGTCCCTCGTGGCTGCCCTTTCACCTTCATCCGGAAGATTCAAATTTTGAATCTGCAAGATATTCACTTGTTCATCAAGACTGATTCCGACAACATCACCTTCTGAAAACATCAGTTTCGCAACCCCGTTTGTTCCAATCTCATAAAGCAGGTCCCCCACATTTTTAATGTCCTGATCCTCCGCTGCCTGCAAGTAACGTACGACTTTCAGAAGGCCTGGCTTCTCTTCCTGCTGAAGGACATGACGAACCCCTTTATAAATGGCCGTTTTCACATTCCTTTCATTCGATTGAAGCTCCGATAAGTATTCGAGCACGCTAACGGCTGCATCCTGCGCCTCTTCCCCTTCAAGGAAGGTAAGTGGATCAAGCTTTCCCGCATCCTTCTTCTCGCTTGATAGAGTGATATAGTTGAAACTCTCAATTAATTCTTGAAAGAAGGGGGCGGTACGCCTCATTTCAGGCGTAAGGGCTTGCTTGAATTTCTTTTCCACCTCGTCCTTCGGGTCCGTCATCAGGACTTTCGCTCCGAAAAAGACGGCATTCAATAAAATATCTTTCAGGAGATAGGATTTCCCCATCCCTGTCGGTCCCGAGATGGTCACATGCGGGGAGGAATACTTGGATCCCTTTAAGCCCAAGTGGGCTAGGAATGGATGGTAAAAGACGAGAGAAGGAGAGCTTTCCATGCTTTCCCCATCATGCGATAAATTCTTACCGAGATAGAATCCCACGGTATTTCCGATTTTTCGTGTAAGGGAGAAAAGGGATTCGGCAAAGGATTCAGGCGTAAGGATCTGCTCCCAATCCCCTGCTATTATTTTGGCTGCTGGTAACGATTGATGGAATAAAAGGAGTTGGTCGGCAAGTGGCTGCACAAGTTCAATTTGCTGATCCTTAAAATCTGATTTGAGCCTTCTGGCTCGTTTTCGGACTTCTTCTTTAGTTGGACCATATACGACAAAATGGATGTGCGTTCTAAGAAGTGGTTTTCCTTGGTTTTTAATTTCATTTTCCAGTTCATGCAGGAGCTCACGTCCCGTATTGATTAAACTGTCGTCATCCTCATTCGCTTCAATCAATTGAGCGTCCTGATCGCGAAATCGCTTCTTTATGGTATTGGTTTGGTTCTCATCCTCTTTTTTTCTTTTGTAAATGGTCCGCATATTGACTTCTACCGGGAAATGATAGGACTGAAAAAAGTAAGCCCACTCCTTATGGCTTAAATCAACTGGAAATTCTGAAACAGGAAGGAAAGCACACCATGATTCATCATCCAGTTGACTAATATGGAGATAGCCGGCTTTCCCTGGATCGAGAATGCCTTCCGTCAGGCTGTAGACACTTCCATCAGCGTCAGGCTGTTTCTGGCCCCTTACGAACTGATGACGGATGATATAACGTAGTTCCTTCTCTTTCACCCTGAAGGCCCTTAGATAATGGTTCAAGGTCGTAAAGGCATCTTCCTCGGATTCCTCGAACATACTGGCTGTAAGATCGTCCACCTCATGCCCTCCAAAACCGGCAAGCTTTTGCAAATAACGGTTCATGCTTTTAATGGAAGAAGTAAAGGCACTGATGATACTTTCATCCAGATCCCTTTTCTTTAACTTCACGCCTACGAAAAATTTGTACTCTACGATATGTTTAGCTTCTTCACGCAAGATTTCTTTTGCCCGTTCCGCATAGTATTTTCCTGTTTCTGCATATTTCCCTTCATATTGTTGTTGCAGGCTTTCCATACGCTTATCAATATCAACAGGTATCGGCACGATTTTATAGTCAATTTCCTCAAAGGCCGCCATTTGCCAGGCGAGCCTTTGAAGTCGGTTCACCAGATGATTTTCAGCTTCCTGCTCATTTACGCCTACTGTATTCTCATGTACCCGATAATAAGACCAAGCCTCCAACTCATGCGTATAGATCACATTGTCTTTATAAGAATGAATCGGAAATTGAATCACGGGTTCACCCCCTTATTGAAATCGCTCGTATGACTGTGCTTTCTTCATCTGTGGTTGGTAAACGGGTTTATGGCTACTGTAACTAAATCGTTTAGTATACAAATATCGGAAGTATCCAATAAAAAAACGATCAAGTCGTTTACCGTCCAATTTGCTTCGACAGATCGCTCCGGCGATCATCCAAGGAAGGACGGCATAAAAAGCAAGCTGCAACGTCGTTGGCAGGACTTGGTTGATGCTCCCTCTGAAAAGAAAGAAGACACCAAAAAGCACGAGGGCAACCATGATCTGCCTGATCTCAATCCCCTTGGAAAAGACGAGGGATTTTTCATCTTTTCCAATTTTCCAAATTTTCAAGGGGTATTTGAAGAATTTCCGGTAGCTATAGGCAGCAGGCCTCATGAAAGACCTCCGCTTTTCACTTGATTCCAAATGGCATTGGCCATGCTTTCGAATTCACCCGGATTAGAGACGATCACATAGCAAACGACCGCAAAGATAAAGCTTGAGAAGAACATGCCCCAACGTTGGGATATAAAAGCTCGAACAATCATGACAACCATAACAATGAACAGGACCGCCGCGACCTGGGACGACACGTAATCTGTAAGACCTGTAATATCTGGCATGAAAATCATCCTCCTTTAGTGTGTTTTAATTCATGAACATAAAATTTATTGTTCTGCTTGCTCACAACAAGGGTAAACGGGTGTTTCGATTGTAGCCCCGTATTCGTCTCTTGTAAGAGGACCAGTGTCTTCACGATGTATTGCCCTTTTTTCTCCCCGTCATAGACCACAAAGCCTTCCAGGCCCTTATACTCGTAAAGGTCTTTAAGAGATTCGGGGGTTTCCATGAGATACGACATTTCCTCAGTAGAATTAGTCGTATAAGAAGTGAAAAATTGTGTCGCGAACTGCTTAAGTTCACTCTCTACCTTAGTATTCTTGTCTGCCTGGTCGGTTTTATCAGCAATGGCCGTCAATCGAGTATCATTCGGAAGAGCTTGATAGTAAGGCTGTTCCATTACGTTAAAGGAATTCCCGTCTGTCCCAAGCCGAACGACAATCATTTGCTGTTTCTTTCCTAGCGATTCATCTTTCCTAGAGGCCTTTTCTTCTTTCACGACCTCTACTTTGCCCTTTTTGTTTTTCTTCTTCACTTCCACCTGTTCTTTTTTCTCTACGATCTTGAAAAGTTCATATTCTATACGATACACATAACTGGCCGCTGCTTCCGAAATATCTTTCACATCATATAAACTAGCACTCTTCAAAACTCTTTTCCCTTTAAACTCTGAAAGGTTTTCCAACTGTCCAACTTCTAACCCTTCTGCAAGAAAGCTTTGGAGTGCCTTAGATCGTTCTTCTCGCTGCTTTTCTTCATCGGGTACGTTGATATAAGTATCAATAAACTGTCTGGAATAATTTTCACCAGCTGGTGAATTGGCGAAACCCACTTCATTTAGGCTCGCGATCTGCGCCGCGGCTTTGTCTTGGTATCCATTAACCTTCTCGTTCAGGAAACCTGTTCGAGACCATGATAGAAAGGTCAAAAAGATCACTCCTAAAAGGACAAGCCAAAATACAATGCTAAAGGCCATTCGCCCATTAAATCGCGACGTTTTAAGTCGCCTTTCATCTTTCAACACTTTCTTGCGCCCTCGATTTGCATGGTTCTTCAATCCCTGTTTCAACGCATCAAGAAGCTTCATTTGGTGGAATCCCCCCTAATTCTAGTGCGTTTCGAACATAGACTCGTCGGAAATAGGTATCACCTATACCTTCTTCTACCATTTTACGATTGATGAAAATTTCACCGATTTGCAAATTTTTAATCTCGCTCGGATTGGCCTTAAACCGTTCTACATCCCGAACCGTTCCCATGGTTGCTTCATAACGTATTCGAGGATATTTTTTTTCAATCTGTTGCGTGATTTCCTGGTCGGAATACGTACCAAAAACTTGGGCGATCCGTTCAGCGTCTTTGGAAGAATTGACACGGCCTGTTGCGATAATATTACAGTTTGAAATGATTTGCTCCGTCATGATTGGGTCAATGGCATCAATATCAGACAACGTTTGGGTGGAGATAATGCATTCAAAGCCAGCAGAACGTGATTTATTGACGATATCCACGATCCTGCGATCACCATAGGCAGAAAACTCATCATACACTCCAAAAATCGATTTACGTCCTTGGGCTTGTCTATAAGCTACCAAACTATTTACATCCAAAATGATCATTTTTCCAATCTTTTTAATGTATTCGGCATATCGGCTTCCGGAAATGCTGAAAATGACGACGTCGTTATGATCGGTAATTTTTTGAAGATCAATGCCGTTCTCCCTTTCCACAAATAAATGACCAAGATCGGATTCTAGGAGCTCACCCAGTTGCATTTTCAATCGTGTCAGGCATCCCTCGACAATTTCTTCCGAAAATTCATTATCTAACACCTTTTTTATACGCTGCATGCCCTCTTCAAGCTTTGTGACATATCGTTTCCGTTTTTCTACAATCATTTTTTTGACCGTTTCCTTCTTTGGTTCTGCATTGGCTATAAAACCGCTTAAATCGTCATCCGTTGTAGATGCCGCCTGCCTTTCGACAATGACTTCTTCCTCTATTTCAACCCCGAGCTCTTCTTCGATTTCTACTTGGCTGCTATGTTCTCTGAAAAATTCGCTCATGTATTTATAATTGGTTAACTTCAAAATCGTCTTGAGGTCTCTAGGAACCCCTGCTTCATCAATCAACTTGACCACCAATTGCAAATAACGGGAAGCAATATCGGTATAGTAAGCCCCATCCCCTTCATTCGAAAAACTAAAAAGCGACATGAGCTTATCTCGAGTTTCCGTTGGGGTGCCATTCTTGATCGGATTGTATGTGAGATCGTCCATTTCGGAAAATAGATACACGTTCCTGCCATAGGCTTCACACAAGGCCTTAAATTCAAGCATGGACTTCCTTTCGCCCTTCCCATCCATGAAAATAACCGGTTTGTCCTGTTGCAAAGCCGCTTCCATTAGGGAAGCAATCAACGTAGTCTTGCCAGTACCGGTTCCTCCTGTTGCTAGCATGTGATAATTGAGCTCTGTTGAATGAAGCGTTACACGCTCTTTAAAATCGGAGTACCCCACAAACACTTCTTTAGACGGTTTATTTCGATACTGTTTCTGCTTCTTATTCAAAAACTTCACTCGTTTTTTACGGAAAGCCTTATATTTCTGCTCTTCTTTTTGCTTCTTCACCTCTCCAGATTTGGTGGTCACCCGCTTTTTCCAAAAGTATTTGGCGAAGATAAAAAATCCAAATGAAAATAGAAAGGCTAAACCGAGTAAAACAAGATAGGAAGTACTGGTCACGGCAATGGTATCCCCCTGATTGAGGAATTTTTCCACACCAGCCGACATATAAGGAATATTCATTTCTGAAATCAATCCAAAATAACTGAGGAGTCGCCCTGTTTGAAATTGCCAAAACAAAAGGATGACCCCGGCTGAAAGGATAACGTAGGAGATCCAATCCCGCTTAAAGAGGGTAAGGATCGCGAAAATCAGTATTCCAAGCATGGCCGGAAGGAAAAAAAAGACTCCAATTATGCCGATTAATCCGTAAATCACTAGATCGCCAATAATCTGATCGGTTTCAGTCTGCTTCGGCTCTCCCTGGCTTTCCATCGGTCCCAACCGGCAACACCTCTTCCCAACGTTCTTCCAAAATGATAGAAGGTACATTACGCACAGTAATCTTGCTGGCATTAATCAACGGCTGTTTGGCCTGATTGATCACATTATGAATTTTTACGTCATTCGCAAAATAAATCACCTGATCGTAGGCGTAAAGCTGATGGTCCTGTCGTCCACCGGAAAGCATGTCATCAAACATCTTAAACTTGTAATCATAGCGCTTACGATCTTTCTTGTTCAATTCCAGCTCAACCCAAGTGGTAGTCACATTCCCATCCGTTCCTTTAAAAAAGAAAACAGCATCTGGAATTCGGTCTCGATTATCATTGTAGGCCTTCAATTTACTTCGATTATCTCCTTCTCCTATCATAGAAAAACGAATTTCTCTCTCTGTCCGATATTTAAAGTCAACAGCCTGCTTTTCCGATTGTAGTTCGTAAAAGAGGATTAAGTCGGTAATAAGAAGATCATGCTGCATGGTATAGATCGTTGCCTTATTTGGAACGGTTACATTGACATTCGTTAATTTCCTGGCCTCAATCGTTCCAAGATAAACCCCTACTTTATGTGCAATGCGTTCATGCTTGACAAACTTTTGCCCTTCTAATTTTCGTAGCCTGCGATAAACTCGGTGAATGTTCGGCTCCCTGAATTTCAACATGATTTGTTTGGCCGTCACCATACCATTCCTCAAAATAAACGATAAATACTCCAAATCTTTCTCTTTCAACGAAGTGTACTTTAGCATTACCAAAAATATCATCCTCTTCTAGAAAATATAGGAACCACTCTCCCTCTTGAAGTTTACCAAAATAGTTACTAGTTTCATAAATAAAACCGCAGATAAAGCAACAACTGAATTCACGATAGAAGTATACTCAGGCCCAGCCACAACACAAAATCATAAGACAAATCCATAAACCGATTAAACTCTTATTCTTTTATAAAAATGTATGTTTATACAATCCTTTAAAATAATATCACCCTTGTTAAACCCTTGACATTTAGCTCCCCTGCTTACCATTTTCTCCACTTTCTTATTCCCTTTACCCTGACCTGGATCTTGAACTTTTTTTATTCTTGAACTTGATATTTGACCTTGAACTTAATAACTTTAACTTATTTCTTATCTCTTGAACTACCTAACTATCACTCCTCCCCATTATCTAATATCTAACCTGACCACCCAATCACACTTTGAATATCCCCGCCTTTAGTCGAGTAGCAGAAGACCTCGGCTATGTTTACGTAGTATAGGCGAGGTCTTCTGCAGGTAACGAGAATAAACAGGGGGTATTCAGCCCTTTGTGTGATTGGGCTGGTCGCCATTTCATAACCGCAAATAACAAAGACATTCATTCCCGTTCCATTTACGTATAGGAATCTATAATATTTGTTATTTTTTTACTTATTTTAAGTCTACTAGACGTACATTTGTTTGGCAATGTTTGTAAAGAGAATTGATTAAAAATTACCATATTTTTGGATGATCACTTATGTATAATCGCCTACATTTCCTTATAGTCTAATACTAAAATCACCTGATCATCAAACAAGAATAAGGACTTAAGATACCTAGTTTCAGGTTCTTAATGAAAACAACTAAAGATTACTAAAAATCTAAGATGACCTTTTGAAATTTCAAAAATCCCACTAACTAAAATCCCCTATATGTATAAAATAATGAATGGAAATTGATAACTAGCAATTATCCAAGCTGCTACTACTCTCCCCACAAAATTCATCTATCCAGTTACTAACCATTCAAATACCCCTACATTCCCCAGATAAAATTAGATCAACAAAAGTGATCATCAACAAGAACACCCTAGCCTCCATAGAAACACTAAGTATAACTAGGGGCAATAATTCTTATAAAACCACAAGGACAGGATACTATAGATATGTATTGGCAGATTGGCTTATTATTTTAAGAAGTCCTCTTTTCCGGTGGAGAAGATCCTGACCTATATATTATATCCACTTCATGCGTCAACAATTCGGCTTCCAATGTGGGTAATGGAAGGACAGCCGTAAATTGATTCGGAACGGGCAGCAATTCGGCAAAAGTCAGCTGGGCTTGGCGAATGTGATTCCTACGTAATAGTAACAAGTTTTGGAATAGCATGGAACGGCTGGCCAGTTTAGTGACTGCCCCGCGTCCGCGGCCTATCGTAAACTTTTTGAGTTTACTAGATTGCTTGCAGACCTCTTTAAGCGTGGAGAGGGGCATTCCAAAGATTTCAGCAAGGTTTTTCAAAGAAGCCTCCAAAAACGGCGTTTCAGGGCTTGTATGGGTATCCAGATAGGAAATGATATCCTCTTCCCACTCCTTATAATGGGATCGCACTCGTTCTTCCCGAGGCTTTTTGAATTTATACCACCCTTCCCTTCCCTTAAATTTAGCTTGTCCATTTGTCCAAAGCTCGAGTAAGTCTTCCACATATGAACGCTTTACGCCCTTATATTTTCCTGAATAAGCACTCTTCAGGATTCGTTCAAATTCTCTTTTGTTAAGTGGTTGTTCGAGGTTGCTGTTGAATTGATCAAGTTCATCATAAGCTTCTTCGATTGTCTTACCACTCGCAAAATTGGCAAGTGCAAGCGTCATGAGCGCATTATTGCGGCTGGAGCCATAATGCCCCTTCTCGATATGTGTAGCCTGAATAAGCGCACGATACCAGTCCGAGGATGTTTGATCGATTGCTGGTGCATTCTTGTTGTAGACCACACGCAGGAAATTCCTATTCTCCTGCTCTTCATACTGTTTGGACCAGGTAAGCAATAGGCTTGTATTGGCAGGCTGGTCATAGAAATCCAGTACATTGTCTTCTCTTGGGATGCGGTAGAAGCCGAAAGGGATACATCCGGTATCGACCGGTACATATTTCTTAAGCGCTTTTCGAATATTTTCTGACAGGCGCTCGGCCACTCTTAAAGCCTTGTAATCGTGTTTTTTGTTTATGTGGAAGGGAGTTTCCAGGACAAAGAAGACCTGGAATCCCCTTGGAGTTTCCAGCAGAAGATTTGGCCTTGGTAATCCCAATTCCTCACATCCAAGGTAAAGGGCGTACAAATCCACTTCCTTCGAATCTATATCAAGTCCTATGACATGAATTTGTTTAAGGTTTTCACGCTGATGCCCCTTGATGATGCGTTTTTTGAAATCATAGTATGTACCACCTCGGTAGGTATTGGGTGTCCAGTGTGACAGGTTTTGATACTTTTCCTGAAGCGTTTCGTAAGAGGTCACGACGTAGCCTTTTCCCTCCACAAGTTCGGCCTTGGATGGCGATACAAAGACCACGCCTTTATGATTCTTGGATTCGCTCATAGCTTTCTCGTATGCAACCACCCTGCTTATAGGTTGGCGGGTACCCTTTTTTTTGTATAGAAGCAAGCCATCATGGGTCATAAATTTCATGATTTCAACGATTGAATGAAGGCCTCTTTTACGATTTTCTGCCAATGGAGTTCCCATGATTTGCACCTTCCTCCTAATACTTGATACAAACAGCTAAAGTTAAAATAAATTGCACCGATTTACACTTCTTACATGGAACTTTTTGTTGAATAAAGTATATCGAACTCGACTTTTGAAAAATGGTGCTCTCTAAGAGAAATGCACCAAAAACAAAAAAGCCCCTGAGGCTTAGAGCCCCAAGGGATAGAAAAAAACATTAAATTTTTTTATTATGCAAGTTACGCTCGCTTTTTGCACCAAAAAGGCCAATAATGGACCAATTGTGCACATATATCAAATTGAATAGGTTACTGAAAAAAACAGTTATATTAAGCATCGTGAACGTAAAACCAAAAATTTTGCCAAACAGGTTACGCTCAACTTTATGGTCATGTGGTGCACTTTTGGTATACAGGTTACGCTCAACCTCTAAATATTCCTTCAAAAGGTGAGTGCAATTTTAAGGTGAAGAAAAGTAAATCGGTGCTGAATGGTTGTTTCACCAACGTTTCCCCCACCTACACAGGTTCCGCTCACTTCGTCTCCGAAAATATAAGTTTGGTGCATTTCTTTCATAGGATAGTACACAGGTTCCGCTCGAATTCATTGTATTGGTGCATATTATACTCAATATCCCCAAAAAGATTTCAAAGTGGCATTTTCTAAGATTTCATGATCACTAAAAAATGTGCCACATATAGGGCATATGTGGTGCATTTCATCTATGAAATGGTACACAGGTTCCGCTCACACATAGAATGATGGTGCATTTTAAAAGCTCAATTTCAAAGGAATATTTCTAATAGTGAAGTGACTGACTATTCCTCCTTGTTTTAAAGCGTTTAGCTAGTGCAGAATTCCTTATTATTAGAGGTATGGAAGGAATTAGACTGGAACTGGTGCATTTGCACCATTAATTCGAAACCTGTGTAGTAAATGGTGCATTTACTCTTCGAAATGTGGTCCACTCTTGTTATAATGATAAAAAAGTGGTGCATTTTAGATGATAAGGTTCTAATCTTTCCACCCAAGGATTCCCTGCAATAGAGAGGATGGGGTTGTTGTTGAGGTATCAGGACATACATGATCGTATGATTTTGAACTATGAGTTTCTGAAAATTTCTATTTTCGAAGAAACCAAGATTTTATTTGAAGATCGTCCTTATATTTTGGACAAATGGAGACAGGAAGCCTATCGTATGACAGAGGAAGAGGTAAAAAATCAGGTTCCGGGCTTTACCATGGGACCAAGCTTCCGGGCCTTATTTTCCTTATTCACTCAAACGTTATACTTCGAAAAACTTATAACAAAAGAAATGATAAAAAAGGCCGTGGACAGTTATCAGGATACAATCAAGGTCATATTGGCCGGACATTTCATACACGAATTCCCGATGGACGAGATAAAACGCAGTGCGAACGAAGAGAAAATAAGTGAGGCCTTGAGCCGTCACTATATCTATTCAAGCATGGATATTGACTATCATTTAATGAGAGACATCGTGACAAAGAAAAAGGACTTTAAAAAAGGAGAGGCTGGTCTCTTGGCAACCGAGATTATAGACAACCGTGGACACGTTAGAGGATTAGCTGAAATAAGGCCCCCAGAATCACAGAAAGCTGAGCTAGCTTCCGATCAACAGGAAATGTGGCTTGAACTAATAGAATCCACTATAAACTCATTGGATGAAATGACCGCCGACCTCTTTGACTTAATTACATATTTATGGATGGTCTCGCCCAAGTCCATTGACGGGTATATTGAGTTTCATAGCAATGATGCCTTACAACTTAGGAACCTGAAAAAACGGACTGCACAAGGACGGGAACTGGACTTCCGTGAGGAAGATCGCTTCAATATCATGAAACGGGTAGCTGCACTTTCAAGCATTTGGATCTCTCTGGGCAATCAACAGGTAAAAGTGATCAACACCCAGGATATCCAGGACAATGAACTTTATGAATTCAAGGATTTCCAGAGAATGTTCGAAATCGGAAAAATCCGTGTTGCTTATGATAAAAAGACAGGGGAAGCGAAAGGGATATATGCCGTACAGGTAAAGCCATCCCCTATTCTTACCCCTTACTTAGATGGACCAAATCGCACACTTGGCTTGTTGGATTTAAAAGTGTTTCAGTATAGCCACTACACTCAGCGCGAACACAAGCGATTGACCCGCTACCTAAATCTACAGTGGAAAATCAGGACCATTAGAAGATCCTTGCATCAACCGTTTAAGGTCTCTACCCTGTTGAAAATAATGGACATATCCAGTCGATATAACGGGGTGCAAAAAAGGGATAAGTTTGAAAACGTTTTGGATGAATTGCAAAAGGACAGCGTGATCAGTAGCTGGAGCTACACCGAGGAGATCGATGAAGAACAAGTTGGAAAAAAGGGATGGTTCCAAGGCTATTGGACCAAGTTGAATGTGCTTATTCTACCAACAGACATTGTCGTTAAAGAGAACCAGAAAAAAATGATGATAGATTCAAACCGCTTGGTGAATGAGGAAATTATTGAACGGATGAATCAGATAAGTCACGAAAATTCGATTTCAGAAGACCTTTTTTTCTCCCAGGACTTTTCACTAAATGAGTTGGCTCCTACACTTGAAATGGAAGACTCCATTGAGATTCCATCCAAAGTGACATCCGTGATCACCACTAACCTTCCGAAAACAGAGCAGCAGGTATTTCATTTTGGACCGGAAAAGGAATTGGCGCTTTCTCCTGAGACGATGAGAGAAATGATGGACTCCCAAAATATGAGTATACGACAGACGGCAGAGGAAATCGGCATTTCCCACTCTACCCTTTCGCGATACCTAAGAAAGGAAAATAAGCGTCAAAACAACAAGAACGATGAAAAAATGCTCAATTGGATAAAAGAAAAATCCAAAAGACAAAACTCTAATTGATTATCGTTAGAGTTTTGTCTTTTTGTTTACTCCCTACATCGGAACAGGAAATTCTCAATTGCATGCAATTTGCATTCAAGTTTGACAGTTGCATACAAAAAGCATACAATTACATTAGATTTCAATGAAAATAAATGAAACCAAGGAGGAATCTATTAAAAATGGCTAGATTTGTATCAGTTGATGTTGGTAATGATGCGGTGAAAGGATTCTTGGGAAGTATTGAAAATCGTGTATACATACCTAACGTTATAGCAGAAGTGCAAGATCGGGAAATTGTGGAGATGGAAAAAAACATATTGAATGGATTACATGTGGAGATTACTTCATCCGCCTTAAAAAATAAAAACGGAAGTTTTGCAGTCGGAAAGTTAGCATCCAAGTATCCAAATAATGACGAATTAACGCCAGACCAGGATAAATCCGAAAGTGACCAACCTGTCATCATGCTATTGACAACCCTTGCTTATGATGCCGTGGAACAATTCCCTGAAGAAGATGGTGTGATTGAAGCCACATATTACTTATCAACAGGATTGCCCCTGGATGAAACTAAACAAGGAAAAGCTAAAGACTTCCGAAAAAAGTTGAAAAACTCACAACATGAGGTAAAATTCTTAAAAACACCTTCCCTAGAAGGTAAAATTATTCGGATTAAATTCGAGCAAATACTTGTGAATACGGAAGGATTCGCAGCATTTGTGGATTTGACAACAAATGATGACGGTTCTACCAAAAACGAAGAACTCATAGGAAAAACAATACTCATCAACGATATTGGGGGCTTATCAACGGACTCAGCCATCATCACCGATGAAGCTGAAGTGGATAATGAATACAGCAATGGAATAAAAAGAGGTGTATCCACCTATTTGGATAACATTATCAAGAAAGTCTATTCCAAATACAAATACACCATTAAAAGTAGACGCACCCTCGTAGAAATCATCACAAATGAACAGCCTGATGAACAATATCATATCTGGGTTAATGGGAATAGAGTCTCCATAAAGGATATCATTGATGAAGAATTATCCGTTTTGGCCAAAGAAGAATATAAATTAATTAAAGATATGTGGCGGAATGTTCCGGATATAAGACTGGCCTATCAAATTGGGGGCGGATCCTTAGTGTTAAAACCTTACTTGAATGCACTGAATCAAGCTGACAAAAACTACCCTCTCCGTTTCGTTTCGGAAGATGACAGCGTATGGATGATTACACGAGCCTATTTTAAAATTTTGCTTATGTATTTACAAAGTAAAGGGATATCTACACAAAACGTGGCAGCTACAAAAGAGTGATATAAATCCATGGAACAATTTGAGCCTGGAAAAACCATCTCTTTTCGCTTACCCTCTGACACCCCTTTACATGTCAGTGAGTATTTAATAAGCAGGAAAAAGGAATTAGGCAGGAAATTCAGTAGTGAAATAGCTCCGATCTTTGTTAAGGCTGTTTCGCAAAAAGCCTTGGGGAATACAGATAGTGATCAAATCACCATTAGTCTGCCCGAAGGTTTGACAGCTGAACAAAAGGAATGGATGAACCATCCTAATACAAGGGCATTGATTGGTCAACTTCTTTATCAGGTAGTGACCAAGCCTAATAAAGCCTTTGAATTTAATCAGACTCTTGAAAATAAGCAAGAAGAAAACACCGCATTTAAAGCAAATGCAGCCATTCAAAAATTTGCACAAAAAACATTCTTAGATTTTGACGACGACGACTAACCCTATCCTTTGATGGGGTTTTTCCTGTTATAGACAAAATCAGTCAAAATCAGAGAAAGGACATTGCTTATTGAAAGTCAAATACATATAGAAAGCTATATAGAGCACAAACAACTTGAATTCTACATTTTTTTGTTACTCACATGGTTAGAATGTTACCCCTCCCCCAAAGTTGCAGCAAACAAATCTCTTTATATAGATCAGTGGTGTTCTGTAAACTAAATATAGTCTATAAATTTATCAGGATTTAAGCTACAGATGGTTGAATTAAAGGAATAATCTCCCCCTGCTCCAAAATGGCTATAACTTTCTCCTTAAATAAAAAATTATAAAGCAAAAATGGCCATCTTATAATTCTTTTTTATTTTGTTATTCGTTACTAGTCTTGTATAATATTATTAATCATGTGGTCCATTTGTATTTTGTGTTCCACATATAGGCTATAATTTAGAGGCTACATCTATTCCATATATTCACTAAATCTAAATAGGTAGTTTTCAAGTTTCAAAACAATGTATCTTATCTAACTTAAGTAAAGGAACTTATAGAGCACATATACTCTATAATCTATAAATGGTCTATAAACTATCTTTATATAGCCTACATAAACCCAGATCCATAAATAGAACATTTTTTTAATCATATTCTTTTTACCACTTAACTGTTACTGCAAATACAACAGTTACTGGTGTAGACCATATATGTTTTGTATTCTACATATAGACCATATTATAGAGGAATATCTACACCATATATTCCTTGTTGCTAACTTAAGAAAAGAAACTTAGAGGGCACATATACTCTATAATCAATAAATAGTCTATAAAGTATCACCATATATAGCCTACATGAATCTGGAACTACAGCTAGATAATTATATTAACCTTTTTCATTCTATTATTTAACTGCTACTCCAATTATAACAGTTACTAATGTAGACCATTTGTGTTTTGTATTCTACATATAGACTATAATCCAGAGGCTACATTTCAATACTAAAAACCAATTTCTAGACAAGGTTTTTCGAGTCTACGATCAACGGTCATTTTCTTACTTAATTAGAAAAAGGGTATAGAGCACAGATACTCAATAAACCATAAATAGTCTACATAAACAGAACATCTTATTATTCTTTCTATTACTACCGGTAAAACCGTTATATATGTAGACCATTTGTGCTTTGTGTTCTACATATAGTTCATTATTTAGAGACTTTTAATAAATAAGACAAAAAAATAAATTTAGGGGGTTCAAAAATGTCAGAAGAAACCTTTTGGAAAATTAGCGATTTTGTAGAAACGTTAAAAACTCATCTGAACAATCAAAATATACATATTAATACAGTGGACGGTTGGTTTAAACGGTTAGAGAAAGAACGCCTCCATTATATAAATCGTACTCTAGAAACCAATGAAAAGGTGTACGATGAATTAGATTTAAAAATTGCAATGTTTATAAAGAAGAGAAGGGAAGAGAAGTGGGCCTTATCAGCAATTTCAAATGATCTCTCAAACTTTTTTGAGTTAAGACCATTCCCTGTAAAAAAAGAGAAACCTGCTCCATATGTAGACAATATGGAGACTTTGAAAAAACAGATAACAGATGAAGTAAAGAAAACTTTTGAAGAAATGGCTACCGCAAAAGTCGAAGAGTTGAAAAGCCAATATGAACAGTTACTAAACGGCTTGCCCAAACCACCATCTATAGAAGAAAGAAAGAACCAAAGCTTTCAAGCGATGGTGATCCAGAGAAAGATTGAAAATTCACTGGAAGAGGAGGCGAACCAGGCATGGTCCAACTTGCCTGAGGATCAACGCCTTAAGAGGGTGGGTTTTTTTAGAAAAGACATCGATTTGGAGAAAAAGGACCAGTTTGTCCGTACTTATATCAATGACCGTTTTGTGGAACGGTTGAAAAAAGAAATGGAACTGGAAAAGTAGAAAATGAAAAGTCTAGACCCTAATTAATATGGGGTATTATACAAAATTTATAATTTCTGAAAACTAAAGGGTGGCGTTACTTCTAGAAGGAAGTGACGCTTTTCTTGTTCAACTATCGGGGCAGATTAGTTGAAGAAGAAGTTGATGATAATGGTAATATTTAGATATAGGGGTTCAGCCACATGCCAATCAAGGTAAGGTATCATAATACCCCCAGAACGAAAATTTTGTGCATTTTACCGTTTTTATCGTTTTGGGGTAACTCGTTATTGTTAGCTTGATGTGCATGTGGTAGGACCCCTATTTATAAAGAACAACAAAAATTGAGTGGGATACGGCTGTATTAATAGCTATGTCATAGAAACCATGACATTTTGACACTACCGTATGTGACAGAAAAACACTTAGAATCAAAGAGCAGTTTTTAACGCATTAACAATAAAATGAGGAGGGGAGATTTTCATTGTGTATGATAAAAATATAAAGTGGCGTGAATGAAGAAACTTGATTAATAAGTCTTACTTTTTAAAGGAGAAGGGAGAAGAAAAAATGACATTATCTCAAAGAATTATAAAGAAATGGCTGTTACCGTTTGTTTTATGCTTTTCAATGATTTTTGTAATTTTCCCTCAATCTAAAGCAGATGCTGGCTCTAATACTAGTACATTTGAATTTAATACTTATTCAAAATCACGTGAACATCGAATTACAAACGTAGGACGAGGAGCAAATATTTCTTTTTACACTGATTCTTATTGGTATAAAACACATACATCTACTTGGGAAACACAAGGAGGAATACAGAATGATGGAGCACTTTCTGTTAAACTCTGTAGAGCAGGTACCTCAACATGTACTACAACTAAATCATTTCGATATACTGCTCCAACATTTACAAATATGAACGGTGGAGATTATGACGTTTATGTTTATGATAATGAAACATATTGGTACCACCATGGAGATATGTTATACGAAGTTTGGAGATAATTGTTGGATGAAAAATAAAATTATTAAAGTAAGGGAGTACTGTATTAACCAAACTACACCCCCTTATTCTATGTATACTATATTTCCATTCTTCTCTTTAGTGCAACTAGGATTTTCCAAAAATGATCAAACTTTTTTATATAGAAGTTAATCCATTACATTAAATAAGAGCATGTTTTGATTAATCTTTTTTCAAAACATGCTTTTTCTAATTGCTCTTATATTAAGGTTATTAGTGTTAATTTGATCAAAATTTATTTCAAAGCAACAAATGCGGCTGCCTTTTATCATGCTCACATCAGTTTGCACTAATGATTTTCTGTGTATTTAGAATGTCTAAAAGTTAAAACTTTAAGACATTCTAAAATGCAGTAAAATTATTTGTTTATTTATTCTTGTTTTATGTCTAAAAGTTAGTCTATAATTAACTGTATAAAAGATTTAAGACTTATAGACAGAGGGTGATACATATTGCTAATTGGTTATGCGAGGGTTTCAACTACTGGCCAAGATTTAGAAACACAAAAGGAAATCTTGGAAAATGAAGGGTGCAAAAATATTTTTGTTGAAAAAGTAACCGGAACAAGTACAAAACAAAGAACCCAACTTTATGAAGCTATTGAATTTGCCCGAGAAGGAGATACATTAGTAGTAACGAAAATAGATCGTTTAGCTCGTTCTATTATGGACTTAAATAAGATAGTTCATGAATTAGCTGAAAAAGGGGTTAATGTAAGATTTGTAAAGGAAGATATGAAGTTTGATGGTTCAAACGAAGGAAACAGCTTACAAACACTGCTTTTTAACATTTTAGGTTCATTCGCACAATTTGAACGTGATCTTATTGTAGAAAGAACAACAGAAGGCCGGGAGAGAGCAAAAAGGCAAGGGAAACATATGGGAAGACCAGGACAAGACGAAAAGACTATAAAACGGGCTATTAAGCTATATAATGAACGTGTAACAAATGGAATGAGTGTGAATGACATTGTAAAAGCTACAGGAGTTCCACGTTCCACCTTATATGCAAAAATTAAATAATATAAATTTGGTGAAAGTACTGATAATCAGGTTTATTAATAAATTCGAAATTGAAAACCCCATTTCCAATAGGTAGTGACAATATAGAAAGTGCGCGACTTTTTAATGTCGTGGGTATTATTTAGTAGGGCGTCCGGAAACGATGATTCGTGCCTAATATTTATGGAAAATACTCAAATATTAAGTGTCTGATTTTTTCAATTAAAGTACAATAATAGTAAGAATTTCAATCGAACGCACTCCAGCTAAAATTAATCCAAATAAAAACTTGGAGGTTTCAAATATTGTTTTATTTAACTCCCTTTAATACTAGAAGATATAGACCAGGATTTCATTTAGTTAGCGATAATTGGAATGATTATGGATTCTATACACTTTTCAACCTATTTTATCTTGATGAAAATTTAAATGAAACCGAGATTGGGCATGTCAAGATTGGTTATAAAGGGCAAGAAGAAGGATATATTCAGCTTCAAAACTCTTTCAATAGTCTTCCTAACGATTATTTTTCTCTAGGACAAAGTGTGAAATTTTATAGTAAACTTCGTAGGCTAGGCGATGATGTTAGAATCGATTGTTTAATCGGTTTAAATGATTTAGCATACTTTGAAAATATTTACGATGAGGTCATCGAAGAAGAAGTAGTAAAATCGTCATTGCTAAGACAAGTGAATAAAAAAATAATAAATACACAATTTAGAAGAATAGCTCATGGTGGCGCAATTTTAACTGAATATGATTTTAAATTTGATACACAATCAGGAGATAAAGTTTCTACATTTAATTTTGAAGTAATACCTGAATCATTACCCCCAACCAACATCCATACCATTATTGGTACTAACGGTTCAGGAAAAACTACAACTCTTAAAGGAATTATAGATGGATATTTAGGAAATAGTTTAAATGAGGAATTTTCAAATGCTATATTTATTTCCTTTAGTATTTTTGATAAAAATGGCCATTATGAATCCACTAATTCAGGAAAAGAATATTATTATGTAGGTGTCAAAACTCACGATTCAAAAACAAAATCACAAGAAGATCTGAAATTAGAATTTCATAATTCGATTAAAAGTATACTATCAAAAAAAAGATACCACTACTTACTTCAAATGTTGGTAATATTAAATTCAGATTATAATTTAGAAAAATTTGGTTTAATAAATATTCTAAAACAATTTTTCAATACTTCTCAAGATAATGAAGCTGTAGAAAAATGTAGTTCTTTACTTAGCGAAGGTTTTGATATTCTTAGTTCTGGTCATCAAATAATATTATTATCAATAACTAAAATTGTTGATTTAATAGTAGAAAAAACATTAATTCTTATTGATGAACCAGAAACACATCTACATCCACCTTTATTATCAGCCTTTGTCCGTGCAATTTCAGAAATTACGATTGCAGAAAATGCTGTAGCTATATTAGCAACCCACTCACCCGTTGTATTGCAAGAGGTACCTAAATCATGTGTATCTATTATACGGAAACATGGAGCTCAGATGAATATTACTCGTCCTCGTTTCGAAACTTTTGGGGAAAATATAGGTGTCTTAACAGAAGAAGTATTTGGACTAGAAATCCCTAAAACAGGATTTCATATGCTACTTAGAAAAGAAGTTGAAAAAACCCCCAATTATGATGAGGTTCTTAATCTCTTTAACAATGAACTTAGTATCGAAGCAAAGTCAGTTATTCGAACACACTTAAATGAAATAAATGGAGAAAAATAAGAGGATAACTATATGTACTTATTAACTTTACCAGAATATAGGATTGAAGATTTTTTTGATGAGATGCTAGATGGTCGGCATGATAATCACAAAAATAAATTCTTTAAAACTAGATTATTGTCCATAAAACCTTTCCTCCAAGATGCTCAAAACGATTACCGAATATTAGGTGAAAATAAATTACTTCACACACTTACAGAGCACAATACCATTAGTATACCTACTAATGCTGAGTTAGGTGATTTAGTCCCTAGGATCATCAGTGCTACAGAAATGGAAAAGGTATATTCGAACTTTCTAGTTGATAACCCTTATTCAAATAAGATTGGACGTACAGTGTATGATTCAATTTTATCGAATACATATTATAATCTTTGTCCGTACTGTTCACATCGAGAGGTTAAGACAGTAGATCATTATTTACCTAAAACCAAATTCGTCTCGTTTGCAATTACGCCCGAAAATTTGCTACCTTGTTGTTCGGACTGCAATAAAGATAAATTAGATGATTACAACCTTAATGAAGATAAAATGTTAATTCATCCTTATTTTGATGATATAAGTAATCAAGATTGGTTAAAATGTAAAGTTGTTGATAACACGTGGCCAATCACATTTTCTTATGATGTTTCAGATGCAATCGTAGATTTAGTACTTAAATCGCGTATCAATTATCAATTCAAGCTACTTAATTTAAGTAAATTATATGCTGACAACGCTACAAGAGAATTTAATAAAAGAGTAAAATCATTAGTTAAAGAATATATTTCTAACCCTTCAAACAAGGCTAAAGATTTTATTAGTGATAATCTAGTATCATATCAATCTGAAAATCCGAATTCATGGCAAACAAAAATGTTTGAGGCTTTAAAAAATTCTAGTTGGTTTATAGAAACTGCTCTCCCACAACTACAAAGCAATTATAGAAAGTTTGATTCTCAGTTAACGAGTAGAAGCTAGTCTATTTTAGTATTAACTCCTTATGGGGTCTGTCAAGAAAGATTATTTTACTGGGGAAGGGATGTAAAAGTCGCAGTATCTATCTCAAATAATGAGAAACAATTACATTTTAAAACCTTAGAAGGTCCAGCTGTATCCATGAGTGCTACCCATAAAGGGCGCGACAGTCGGTGGTACACCGTGGTCGTCGGAGTCAGACTAACGGATGGGCTCAAAGGCACCATAGTTCAACGACCTTCTTCGCCAGCCATTAAAACATTATCGACATAGAGACCAATTTTCATTCTCTGTGGTGAAGCGCTGATTTTTGCGCTTCATGGATGGCTAACGGGTGCGTTAGTTGATTAAGGAAGATGTTTAAACGACTTATTTCTGCTGATGGTTAAAGAAAATTTTAACACCGTCTGAATAATAGGACGGTGTTAAGTGTGTTTTATAAAAGCAAAATTAAATAACTGTATTGTCACCGATCAGTAAGTTAGTTAAATGTATGCTTTTTATGCAATTTTTTTAAATCAATGATTTTGAAAAAAAGTAGAAATAGTAGATAACTAAGCAAGGAAATCGTTAAAGATATAACCAATATCACGATTGAATTTGTAGTCTTACTTTCAATATATTTAAATGTAATTAACCCACCGTACCCCATGATAATACCGGATAAAGTAACTTTGATAGTATCGATTAAGTTTAAATAAAACCCAATTAATTTTTTAATTGAAAAGAAATGAAGGGATGTACCTAAGGTCAATCCTATATTTAAAGATAGGGCGACTCCATAAATCCCTAATTCAGGGTTTGAAGCAAGAAGGACTATTGAAATTAAGGATATTATAGAAGCCACTAAATTATTTATCATGACAGTTTTCGCTTTTCCTAAACCAATCAGTACTGCTTGAAAGGGAGTACGGAAATAGTGTAATAGAAAGAATGGCCCCATGTTTTTAAGAAAAGTACCTGCTTCTGGTGACTTATATATCAGAGTCGTTAAGGGCTCTGCAAAAACGTACAAAATAATTGTCCATGGAACGCCTACAATCAAAGCTATGTTTACAGCTTGTTGAATTCTTTTCTTAATGAGAAGCTGATTATTATTCTCTTTCGATTCACTAATGGCTGGTACTAAAGCTACTGATAAAGAATTCGTTACAAAACCCGGAAGAAGCATTAAAGGTATAGCATATCCCATCACAATACCATATTGTTTTGTAGCTAAAGCCGTTCCAATACCGGCCAGAGCCAAACTTTGTGTAATCAGAATGGGCTGAATGATTCCTACCAAAGATTGTATAAAGCCGTTTCCAGTTGTCGGCAGACCAGTTTGAAGTAAATCGAAGAAAATTTCCTTACCTTTGCTGAGCTGTTTAATAAAGGAATGGTGTAATTTGAATTTTTTATGTTTGGACCATTTAAAAACAGAAAATAAATATAGTAGAGAAAATCCTTCTCCAATAATTCCACAAAGTACTGCCCCAGCTGCAGCATATTCGATTCCGTAAGGAAGAAGCCACTGAACTAGAAAAAATATAAGCCCAATTCTAACAACTTGCTCAATTACTTGGGATAGCGCAATTGGCGTCATGTTTTGTTTGCCACGGAAATATCCTTTTATGACTGAAGAAACTGCCACAATAGGGACTATCGGTATAACAGCAAGTAAAGAATAATAAGCTCTTTGATCTGTTAAAAAATGTGAAGATAATGCCTTAGCACCGAAAATTGCAATAATCATTAAAATAAATCCTAATAAGCTAGTAGTTACTAATGATACAACCAGGATTTTTTTTACACGTCTATAGTTTCCCTTTACTTCAGCTTCAGCAACCAGTTTAGATATAGCTATGGGAAGTCCTAACGTAGTTAATGTAATTAAAAGACCTGTAACAGGCATTGCCATCATGATAAGTCCGACGCCTTCAGGACCTATTACATTTGCTAATACTATTCCGTTGGCGAATCCCAATATCTTTGTAATGAATGCGGCAACTGTTAAAATCATAGTTCCTTTAAAAAGAGTTTGTTTAGTCATCAATTATTCACCCTTTATCTTGTCCATATTTGAATATATGCATGATAAAGGTAAACTAGCTTTCTATTTTTTCTTTTTGTAGAACTAACGGGTGCGTTAGTTCCATAAGGAACACAAAAATGATCAATCTTTTTTATAAAAGAATAATCCAATTAAATATTATAAGGGCATGTTTTAATTAATCTTTTTTCAAAACATGCTCTTTCTATTTATTCAT
>NZ_JBIWEU010000015.1:0-72258 GCF_044762675.1 Peribacillus sp. NPDC096448
CCTGAAAGATGATCAGGTTGATAGGTCAGAGGTGGAAGCATGGTGACATGTGGAGCTGACTGATACTAATAGATCGAGGACTTAACCAACGCTTTTAAAAAAATGAAATACCTTCTTATTATCTAGTTTTGAAGGAATGAATTCTTCAAAAATGAATATAGTCTGGCAATGATGGCGAAGAGGTCACACCCGTTCCCATTCCGAACACGGAAGTTAAGTTCTTCAGCGCCGATGGTAGTTGGGGGGTTCCCCCTGTGAGAGTAGGACGTTGCCAGGCTGTTCATTTAAATCTTTAATTGGGTTTTAGGAAACATTATATTATTCCGCAGTAGCTCAGTGGTAGAGCATTCGGCTGTTAACCGAACGGTCGTAGGTTCGAGTCCTACCTGCGGAGCCATATGCTTCCATAGCTCAGTAGGTAGAGCACTTCCATGGTAAGGAAGAGGTCAGCGGTTCGAATCCGCTTGGGAGCTTCCCAATCTATCTATGAACAAAAAAACAGTTCGGCCCGTTGGTCAAGCGGTTAAGACACCGCCCTTTCACGGCGGTAACACGGGTTCGAATCCCGTACGGGTCACCATTTAGATAACATATTGGAGGATTAGCTCAGCTGGGAGAGCATCTGCCTTACAAGCAGAGGGTCGGCGGTTCGATCCCGTCATCCTCCACCATTTCATTCTTTATTTGCCGGTGTAGCTCAACTGGTAGAGCAACTGACTTGTAATCAGTAGGTTGGGGGTTCAAGTCCTCTTGCCGGCACCATTTATAACCATATATTGCGGAGGGGTAGCGAAGTGGCTAAACGCGGCGGACTGTAAATCCGCTCCTTCGGGTTCGGCAGTTCGAATCTGCCCCCCTCCACCATTTTAATAAAATCCTGTGGATCAGTTATATATTCTCTGTATTGGGGAAATATATGATTACCACCTTTTTATTTTGTTATACATTAATCATTGCATATCATATATTGGGCTATAGCCAAGCGGTAAGGCAACGGATTTTGATTCCGTCATGCGAAGGTTCGATCCCTTCTAGCCCAGCCATTTGCGGAAGTAGTTCAGTGGTAGAATACAACCTTGCCAAGGTTGGGGTCGCGGGTTCGAATCCCGTCTTCCGCTTAATATATTTTAAATTCCTTAGGGGCCTTAGCTCAGCTGGGAGAGCGCCTGCCTTGCACGCAGGAGGTCAGCGGTTCGATCCCGCTAGGCTCCACCATCAACTACATACACCAAAACTTACGTCTTAAGCCAAAAATGGTTTAAGACTTTTTTTTGTTTAAGACATAGTTGGGTAAACTAATCCCCAGAATGATATTTTTCACAAAAAACATATGTGATCGGAAAACGTGCATCTTTATACATGGAAATGTCGAGTTGAACCAATCGGCATATACGATATAAAATGGTGAAAAGGGGGAATTGCATGTCTATTCAGAAAATTTCCGTCATCGGATTGCCTATGGACCTTGGCCAAGCAAGGCGAGGGGTGGATATGGGACCTAGTGCCATTCGCTGCGCAGAGATTGTCGAGCGTCTTGAAAAGTTGAATATAGAAGTAGAGGATTTAGGAGATATAATTGTAGGGCGTCCTGAAAATGCAAATGAGCCTGGGACAAACTTAAAAAACTTACAGCTTGTAGCAAAAGGTAACACACAGTTAGCTACGAGAGTTGATGAAATAATAGAAGGAGGTTCCTTTCCACTTGTATTGGGAGGAGACCATTCAATAGCAATAGGCACCCTGGCAGGAGTCGCAAAGCACTATGAAAGTTTAGGTGTGATTTGGTACGACGCACATGGCGATTTAAATACGGAAGAGACTTCACCATCAGGGAACATACACGGGATGCCCCTAGCCGTCAGTATAGGGATTGGACATCCGGACCTGATCAATATCCATGGTTTTGCTCCAAAAGTGAAACCGGAAAACATCGTAATCATTGGAGCGAGGTCATTGGATGAAGGGGAAAAGGAACTTATCCGTGAGAAAGGGATTAAAGTATTCACGATGCATGAGATCGACCGGATGGGAATGACACGGGTCATGGAAGAATGCATTGATTATTTAAGGGAAAGAACGGATGGCGTCCACCTTTCATTGGATTTGGATGGAGTGGACCCAGCAGATGCACCCGGAGTCGGGACACCGGTGATTGGTGGTATAAGTTATCGTGAAAGTCATCTGGCCATGGAAATGCTTGCGGAATCCAACTTGATTACATCCGCTGAATTCGTTGAAGTGAATCCCATTTTAGATGAGCGAAATAAAACGGCGATTGTTGCCGTGGCACTAATGGGTTCGCTATTTGGAGAAAAGTTATTATAACTAATAATTAAAAGAAACAGTAACCGGCTTGTAATGGGTTACTGTTTTTTATATGCTATAAGACGTAGGTTTATTTACCAGGGTGTATGTAACAGGAACATATCTATAGATAAATGGTTGCAATCGTATATCCATATTCACTTGAGAGCACGTCTGTCCGTGAAATCTCCATTTTTAGTTAAATGGATGTATTGAATGATTAAAGAATCCAATTTGTTGCTAACTTCAACAACTTCATTATCCACCATCGAAGAACGGGAAGCCAAAAACATCATTTTCTGTCTGTATTGTTCAATATGATCTAAAATTTGTTCAGCAGTCATATAGAGAATCACTCCCTTGAATTTTACAATTTCTTACTATATAGCCCTGTTTTTTTTTTCTTAAACATAAAATGTAAAACTTTGTTAAAATTAATGTATTAAATTTTTGAAACCTTTTAGCTTACGATTCGTAGTAATCGTATAGCCGCATGAGCGGGGGTAATACCGGAAAATGGATGCACTCATTAAAGAGAGAATTAATCAAGTATTAAAAGGAGACCATAATGCCTTTGGGGAAATTGTCGAAATTTACAAGGACAAAGTTTTCCAAATATGTTTCAGGATGCTCGGAAACAGGCAAGAAGCAGAAGATTTGGCTCAAGAAGCCTTTGTAAGGGCCTACGTGAATATTAGAAGTTTCAATATAACAATGAAATTTTCTACATGGTTATATCGGATTGCGACCAATCTTTGTATTGACCGGCTTCGCAAGAAAAAACCGGACTACTATCTAGATGCAGAGGTGGCAGGAACAGAGGGATTGAATATGTATTCCCAAATTGCATCGGATATGGCGAAACCCGAGGAAGAGGTTGAATCTTTAGAACTGCAGGAAACCATTCAAGTGGAAATAATGAAATTGCCCGAGAAATACCGATCGGTAATCGTATTGAAGTATATTGAAGAGTTATCTCTAAAGGAAATCAGTGAAATACTCGATTTACCGGTCGGTACGGTTAAGACGAGGATACATCGCGGTCGGGAAGCCTTGCGTAAACAACTACGCCATTTATAAAAAGAAGGTGAGAAAAATGAACTGCCATGAGGAAATCATTGAATATATGCATGATTATTTAGATGAGGACATCAAACCGGAGCATAAAGAAGTTTTACGGAAGCACTTGCATGACTGTGCTGAATGCCGGGATTACTTTCATGAAATGAAAAAGGCGGTCGCTCTTGTACAAAGCACTTCCCATATAAAGGCCCCGGATGACTTTACAGCAAAGGTTATGGCTCAATTGCCAAAGGAAACGAAAACAACAGGTGCCAAACGTTGGTTCAAAAGCCATCCCTTCATGACAGCGGCAGCGATGTTCATCATATTGATGACAGGATCTGTTTTTTCCACTTATAATCAGGACGAACATTTTTCAGTATCAAAGCAGCCTAACTTAGTGGTTGAAGGTGAAACGGTGATTGTGCCTGAGGGTGAGACAATCAAGGGAAATGTTGTAGTTCAAAATGGTAATATTCAAATAGATGGTGAAGTAGAGGGAGATGTGACAATCATAAATGGGCATAAATATATGTCTAAAGCAGGTAATGTGACTGGAAGCATCCATGTTATTGACCAAGCTTTTGAGTGGATGTGGTATAAAGTGAAGGACACTGCAACCTCGTTGGTTCCTGCTAAAGAGGAGAAAAAGGAATAAGGAATAGAAGCTGGGTAGGACATCGTTTTTCATATACGGTGACTTCGCCCAGCTTTGTTTTTTTAAAGGGAGGGGAACCATTTTTCATGGTGTTTTTTTCCTGTGTAAATTTCTCACACTAGTTTTTAGATGTATCATTTAAAAAATGGTATACTATTAAGGTTATCGTATAAAGATTGTAATTGGTATTTGGAGTAATACTGACTGGAGGAAACAACATGTCTTTAACCAATTTGACTGTTTGGGACTATGTAGTAAATTTCATTGATATTCTCCTTGTATGGTTTGTGATATATAAATTGTTAACTATAATTCGAGGCACGAAGGCTATTCAGCTGCTAAAAGGAATTTTTGTAATTGTCATTGTAAAAAGCTTAAGCAACCTGTTTGGTTTCAATACACTCGGATGGTTAATGGCACAAGTCATGAATTGGGGAGTATTGGCTATTCTCGTCATTTTTCAACCTGAACTGAGAAGGGCACTTGAACAATTAGGACGCGGGAAGCTCTTTGCAAGGGGCACCGTTCCAGAAGAGAATCAGCAAGAGCGTTTAGTCGAAGAAATCCTAAAGGCGTCCACCTATATGGCAAAAAGGCGGATTGGTGCCTTGATTACGATAGAAAAAGGTACGGAGCTGGGGGATTATGTTGAAACGGGGATACCCCTAAAATCCTATATTTCTTCAGAACTGCTCATTAATATCTTCATCCCTAATACGCCGCTCCATGATGGCGCAGTTATTTTACAAAATAACCAGGTGGCAGCTGCAGCTTGCTATTTGCCATTATCAGAGAGTCCATTCATATCAAAGGAACTTGGCACACGGCATAGGGCAGCCATAGGCATGAGTGAAGTTACGGATAGTCTTACGATTGTCGTTTCAGAAGAAACGGGAGGAATATCCGTCACTAAAAACGGGGAACTTTACCGGGATTTGAATCAAGAATCATTTAGGGCCATGCTTACAAGTGAACTGGTAGTGGAAAATATCAAATCAACTTCCTCAAGCATCTTTAACTGGAGGGGGAAAAAGAATGGATAAATTCACCAATAGCGCTTGGTTTATGAGAATCGTAGCTTTTGCCTTGGCAGCACTTTTGTTCATTTCCATTAACTTTGAGATGGAGTCGGATAAAAAATCCCTTGGTTTATCGACTGCCCCTGAAATCAGTACGGAGACCATCGAAAATGTACCGGTTGAAGTGTACTATGACCGTGAGAATCTAGTGGTGAGCGGAGTACCTGAGACAGTTGATGTTACTCTAAAGGGAGCAAAAAGCCTATTGATAAATGCGAAAAACCAAAGGGATTTTAAAGTGTATGTAGACCTTTCTGATCCTGCAATCTCAATGGGGGACAGAACTGTCACATTTAAAATAAGTGAGTTGAATGAAAAGTTAGTGGCGACGATCGACCCGGAATATGCGGAAGTCAACGTTCAGGAACGGGTGACGAAGGAATTCTCCGTTGAAGCCGAGTATAACAGCTCTTTACTTGAAGAGGGGTATACAGCTGGTCAGCCAACAGTCAGCCCGAAAACTGTCAAAATTACGGGTGCTAAAGATGCGATTGAACAAATTTCCTATGTAAAGGCAAACCTTGAAATAAGTAAGGGGCTTAACGAAACGGTGAACAGCAAGGCCACCGTTAAAGCCTTGGACAGGGACTTGAATAAGCTGGATGTGACGATAGAGCCATCTTCAGTTGCCGTTTCATTAAAAGTGAGCATTCCTTCCAAGACGGTGTCGATAGAACCGAAGCAAACTGGCAAGGCAAAGGATGGCATCAGGATCACGAGTATAAGTGTCGATCCCAAAGAGGTCACCTTATTTGGTTCGGAAACGAGCCTTGAGAAAATAGATGAAATAAATCTTCCTGTAAATATCTCGAAAATTGATGGTGATACAGAACTGGAACTCGATCTTAATAAACCGGAAAGTGTACAAAAAATGTCCTTGGGTAAGGCGCAGGTCAAGATTCGCACAGAGAAAGTTGATGTAGATGAAGAGAATGCAGAGCCAGTCGTAGAAGAGGAAGAACCAAAAACCGATCAAAAACAAGAAGAACAAGTAGTCGAAGAAAAAGCAGAAGCAGAAGAAGAAGAAGATGAAGCGGCTGCCATTGAGTCTAAAACTTTCAACAATATACAAATAGTGCCTGTGGGCATACGGGATGACCAAGATGCAGAATTGGAATCCGATGTAACTAGCATCACTTTGCTTGGTGAGGCGGATGATTTGAAGAAAATAACTAAAGACGACATTAATCTTACAGTAGATGTGAGTAATTTAGATGAAGGTACGCATGATGTGGATCTGGCGGTAACAGTGCCTGAGGGAGTGGAATGGGAACTGGATTCTAAAACGGTTTCGGTCACCATCACACAAAAAGACGAAGAGACATGACCTTCCTTTAACATCATCATTAAATTCAGTAACGATTCGAAGAAGGAGCGATAAAGATGGGTAAATATTTTGGAACAGACGGAGTAAGGGGTATAGCGAATAGCGAGTTAACACCGGAGTTGGCATTTAAACTAGGCCGTTTTGGTGGCTACGTTCTTACTAGAAATACAGAAAAACCCAAAGTGCTTATAGGACGCGATACTCGTATTTCAGGTGAAATGCTGGAAGGTGCGCTTGTTGCAGGTCTTTTATCCATTGGGGCTGAAGTGATGCGCCTGGGTGTCATTTCGACACCGGGAGTTGCCTATTTAACTAAGGCCTTAAGTGCTGAAGCAGGTGTCATGATTTCCGCTTCGCATAATCCGGTAGCGGATAATGGCATTAAATTCTTTGGACCTGATGGGTTTAAGTTATCCGATGAACAAGAAGCGGAAATTGAAACACTATTAGATAAGGAAAAGGATGAACTTCCACGCCCGGTTGGCGGAGATTTAGGCCATTTGAACGATTATTTCGAAGGAGGGCAAAAGTATCTCCAGTATTTGAAACAATCAGTGGATGAAGATTTTACAGGCATTCATGTTGCTCTTGATTGTGCACATGGGGCTACTTCTGCCTTGGCCATGCATTTGTTTGCAGATCTTGATGCAGACATCTCTACAATGGGGGCATCGCCCAATGGCTTGAACATTAATGATAAGGTAGGTTCCACCCACCCTGAGGCACTTGCTGAATTCTTAAAAGAAAAAGGTGCAGATGTTGGGCTTGCTTTTGATGGCGACGGAGACCGCGTCATTGCAATAGATGAAAAAGGAAATATAGTGGACGGCGACCAAATCATGTATATCTGTGCGAAATACTTGAAAGAAAATAACCGTCTGAAACAGGGAACAGTGGTTTCTACGATCATGAGCAACCTTGGTTTTTATAAAGGTCTTGAAGAGCATGGTATACAAAGCGCCCAGACGGCAGTGGGGGATCGCTATGTGGTCGAGGAGATGCGGAAAGGCGGCTATAACCTTGGCGGCGAACAATCCGGACATATCATCTTCCTTGACTATAACACGACAGGAGACGGCTTATTGACGGGCTTACAGCTTGTGAACATCATGAGTGACACCCAAAAAACCTTATCCGAGCTTGCTGGCGAGATGAAGAAATATCCACAAACGCTGATCAATGTCAGAGTTACCGATAAACACGCTGTAACCGATAATGAAAAGGTACAGGAAGTCATCAGGGCAGTCGAAGAGGAAATGAACGGAAACGGTCGTATTTTGGTGAGACCATCCGGTACTGAACCTCTAGTCCGTGTTATGGCTGAAGCACCGACAGCTGAGGAATGCACCAATTATGTAGATCGCATCGTCGCAGTTGTAAGAGCGGAAATGGGAATGAACGAATAACTAATCCTATGCATAAAAGGAACGAAATTTCCTTTTATGCATATTTTTATAAAAAAGTCTTTTTTGTTGGTAAAGGTAATAAAGAATTGACCTATGTCCCTTGTTTAAGGTATGATTATCCTGATTTACAACTCATTTTCTAAAAATGGTTGTTTTAAAAAGGAGGGTAGGCAAGGAGAGAACGGATTCACAAAAGCGCCTGAACTAAGTCTGGACGAGAAATGACTTAGTTGACGAGGAGGAGGTTTATCGAATGATCGGCGGATACCTCCCGGCTGAAGTGCACAGCCGCAGTAATTCCAATCTTAAAACAGTAGGGCAACTTACTGCACAAAGGGTTGGAAATGCACAATGGGAAAAAGTGCTTTAGGGCATTTCCTTTATAAAAATATATATCAGAGATGAGGGGGCAGGGATGCCCCCGTGCATTCCTGTTCCCTCGAATCGGTTGGAGGAACAGAAATTATGTGTGGAATTGTTGGATATATTGGACTTAACGATGCAAAGGAAATTTTATTAAAAGGTCTTGAAAAACTTGAATACCGCGGTTATGACTCTTCAGGGATTGCTGTGAGAAATGAAGCAGGAGTGACAATCTTTAAGGAAAAGGGAAGAATCGCGGACTTACGGGCAGCCGTGGATGAAAATACTATGGCACATACCGGAATAGGACATACGCGCTGGGCTACACATGGTGTGCCAAGCCGTGAAAATGCCCATCCTCACCAAAGTAATTCAGGTCGATTGACTTTAGTTCATAATGGGGTCATTGAAAACTATGCGATTCTAAAACGTGAATATTTGAAGGATGTTGCCTTTAAAAGTGAAACGGATACGGAAGTCATCGTTCAACTCATAGAGAAGTTCGTAAACGAGGGCATGGAAGTGGAAGAGGCGTTCCGTCAAACACTGACTCTATTAGAGGGTTCATATGCCATTGCCCTATTGGATGCTGAAAATGATGAAACCATCTTAGTCGCAAAAAATAAAAGCCCGCTGCTAATCGGTGTCGGAAAAGACTTTAACGTTGTCGCTTCGGATGCAATGGCCATGTTGCAAGTCACAGATCAATTCCTTGAACTGATGGATAAGGAAATGGTTATAGTGACAAATGAAAAGGTAACGATCAAGAACCTTTCCAACGAAGAAGTTATGCGTGCTCCATACACTGCTGAACTGGATGCAAGTGATATTGAAAAAGGTACGTATCCTCACTATATGCTTAAGGAAGTCGACGAGCAGCCAGCTGTAATACGTAAAATCATTCAAGCATACCAAAATGAAGAAGGTAAACTTGCAATCGATTATAACATTACTGAAGCCGTAAGTGAGGCTGACCGTATTTATATCATCGCTTGCGGAACTAGCTATCATGCAGGGTTGATTGGTAAGCAATTCATCGAAAAAATGGCTGAAATTCCGGTTGAGGTCCATGTTGCATCGGA
The DNA here is from genome assembly GCF_044762675.1 of Peribacillus sp. NPDC096448. Classification (NCBI taxonomy): domain Bacteria; kingdom Bacillati; phylum Bacillota; class Bacilli; order Caryophanales; family Bacillaceae; genus Peribacillus; species Peribacillus sp. NPDC096448. Next base: position 9,282 of record NZ_JBIWEU010000015.1, read on the forward strand.
ATTCACTTACAATATGCCGTTATTATCGAAAAAACCGCTATTCATCTTCATTTCACAAAGTGGTGAAACTGCAGATAGCCGTGCCGTGTTAGTGTCCATCAAAGCGCTTGGTCATAAAGCCCTGACCATCACGAACGTACCTGGCTCTACATTGTCACGTGAAGCGGATTATACGCTCTTGCTGCATGCAGGTCCTGAAATTGCCGTTGCCTCCACAAAGGCCTACACAGCTCAAGTGGCAGTCTTATCCATCCTAGCAAACGTAACAGGCCAATTCCGTAACATGGAGTACGGTTTCGACCTTGTAAAAGAGCTTGGAATCGTTGCGACTGCAATGGAAGCCCTATGTGATTCGAAAGAAGAGATGGAAGACATCGCCCGTGAATATTTGTCCGTTACGAGAAACTCCTTCTTCATCGGCCGTTCCCTTGATTACTATGTTGTGCTTGAAGGGGCCCTTAAGTTGAAGGAAATTTCTTACATTCAAGCGGAAGGCTTTGCTGGCGGAGAGCTTAAACATGGAACGATCGCCTTGATTGAAGAAGGTACACCTGTCATAGCACTTGCTACTCAAGCAGGCGTCAACCTAAGCATCCGTGGTAATGTGAAGGAAGTGGTTGCCCGTGGCGCCAACCCTTGCATCATTTCCATGAAGGGGCTGGAAGAAGAGGATGATCGTTTCGTCATCCCGGAAGTGAATGAACTATTAACACCCCTTATCTCTGTTATCCCTCTGCAGCTCATTGCTTACTACGCAGCCTTGCACCGTGAATGTGACGTGGATAAACCGCGTAATCTTGCGAAAAGTGTAACGGTTGAGTAAGTTGGAATGAATGCAATGTATGTTATGTAGATCTAAATAATGATTAACTGTTTATAAAGTTGCGAAGCTTTACCCCTTTGGCTATGATTAGCCAAAGGGGTGTTTTTTTATGTCTAAAAGAACGAAAACCTCTCAAGTTGACAAGTAGGTTAGAAGACCGAGGAAATAAATCGGTGTGCAGTATAAATAAAGCATTTAATGCAAGTTCAACGGAAGGTAATCACGGCATCTATTAGAGCAAGCTAAAAGATCTTCCTATGGAGCATTGTTGAAAGGAACCCATAAGGCATTTAATTTAGGCGATTTGGAAAATGAAGTTTTAATTCTATTGATGCTGGGGCGTATTGGCATGAAAAATAACATCTTCAAAAATAATTTTAGATTTTAGGAGAGAATGATATGGAAGTTTTTGCAGAATTTTTAGCGAATATTGATAACCCGCAACATAGGGAACGAACGGAAGAAGTCCTGGCTTGGGTAACTAGGAAATTTCCAAATCTAATGCCGAAGATTGCGTGGAATCAGCCTATGTTTACCGATCATGACACATATATTATTGGCTTTAGCGTGGCCAAACATCATTTGGCTGTTGCCCCTGAAAAGGCAGGGATCGATCATTTCTCTGATGAAATCGTGCAGGCTGGCTATGATCACACCAAGCAGTTGGTACGTATCAAGTGGGACAGTCCGGTTGATTACTCATTACTTGAGAAAATGATAGAGTATAATATTTTGGATAAGGCAGACTGTTCAACTTTTTGGCGGAAATGAAAAAAGCGGATTATTTAAGGGTTCAATTAAATATAATAAAACTTTATAAACCAACAAATAGATTTTTACAAACAGCTGCCATTGCAGCTGTTTTTTATTACTAGATTTAACTATAAAATCATAAAATCCTTCACGAAATAGGAAGCCGAATGGTGAAAGTCGTTCCCTTTTCGAGTTCGCTGTTCACGGATATGGTCCCTTCATGCATCTCTATAATCCTTTTCACGATCGATAGACCTAAACCGCTCCCGCTTTTTGAGCGTTCCCTTGCCAGGTCGGCTTTATAGAATCGTTCGAATATATGGAACTGGTCGGTTTCGGAAATGCCGACTCCATTGTCGGATATCGTTATGGATGCCAGGTCATCAACCTGTTGTAACAGAATCGTGATCTTTCCACGATGGCGGGTGAATTTGATGCTATTGTGTATTAAATTTGTCCATACCTGGCTCATTAAATCCTGGTCTGCAACTATTGGAATCTTATCTAAGGTTATATCCAATTCGAGTTCTTTTTCCAACCAAGCGGGTTCACAAGCCAAAATGATGGTTCGTATTTGCTGATCCAGCCGGAAATCAGTCCTTTCAAAAGGATGATGCTCGGATTCAAGGGATGTAAGCTTTAGGAGGTTATCACTTAATTTGGATAATCTCCTGCTCTCTGTCTCTATTATATGAAGATAATGATTTCGTTCTTCGGTTGTCAGCTTATTAAATTGAAGAGCTTGGGCAAATCCTACAATGGAGGTAAGGGGCGACTGTATTTCATGTGAGACGTTAGAGATGAATTCCTGCCGCATTTCTTCCATTTGCTTCAATTGTTTGGCCATGTGATTGAAGTGGTTAATGATATCGGTCATTTCGTTTCTCTTGTCCATATTAAAATCCAGTTGTACATTATAATCGCCATTTGCTATTTTCCTTAAGGCGTCTATGATCTCGAGGTAAATATTCACCCGTTTATTGTGATGGATAGCATGGATAAGGTGACCAATTAATATCATGATTGCGATGCTTGTCACGATTGTAGCCAGATACCGAATATAATCGGTTAACCTTAAGGGCAATAGCTGAATGATATAGTATCCGGCGGTAAAGCAAATTGAAATGAACGTAACAAAAAACAGCATGACAAGCATTTGTTTGAAAAATCGATTGCCTCTCATTTCGTTGTCTCCAAACGGTAGCCCAATCCCCAGATCGTTTTAATCCGGAAGGGGAATGCCGATTCTGGAAACCGTTCTCTCACTCTTTTAATATGAACATCGACAGTTCGTTCATCACCTTCATAATCATAGCCCCAAATGTCTTCGATAAGATCTTCCCTGGAAAAAGTTTTTCCAGGATAGCTTGCTAATTTAAACAACAATTCGAATTCTTTTAATGGAATCGTATATTCCTGTTCTTTGAATGACATTTCATGCGTGTTGCGATTCATCTTTAATTCGCCGATATTTAATGTTTGTGAAATAGTGATTTTATACCGTTTTAATAATGCCTTTATTCTAAGAACCAATTCGATTGGTTCAAATGGCTTTACAAGATAATCATCTGCCCCAAGCCCGAATCCTTTTACTTAATGCCTGCATTCCATCTGAGGCTTCATATAGATCAAAGCCTTCTTTTCTTAACAACAGCTTTATAAGTTCGCGAATATGTGCATCATCATCGACTATCAATATTTTTGTCATCCTTCTTCTTTCCTTTCGGTGAACTAGGCCAGTTCAACTTTGTGCAACTGCTGTTGGGCAAATTCGCGATATAATGAGTGCGTATTATATAGCTCTTTATGTGTTCCGCTGCCTGTAATTTTCCCTTTTTCAAGGAAGATGATTTGATCTGAACCGATAACGGTCGATAGGCGGTGGGCGATAACTATTGTTGTTCTGCCTTTCATTAAATCATTTAATGCCTGTTGAACCACTTTTTCAGATTTGCTGTCCAGGCTTGAGGTAGCTTCATCAAGCATTAATATTTTGGGGTTTCTTAAAAATGCACGAGCGATTGCAATTCTTTGTCTTTGACCGCCTGATAATTTCATGCCCCTTTCACCAACCTCTGTATCATATCCGTTCGGAAGCTCAGAAATGAACGGGTCTGCATACGCCATTTTAGCCACTTGATTTAATTCTTCATCTGTTATATCCCGATCGATGCCATAACAAATATTATCTCGAATTGTACCTGATACAATAGGGCTTTCTTGTGAAACATATCCAATCTGGCTTCTCCATGAATGGAGTGTGAAATCATTTATGGATTTCCCGCCTATGGATATGGACCCTTGCTGTGGTTTGTAGAAACGCTCGAATAATGAAAAAAGGGTCGTTTTTCCGCTGCCGCTTGGGCCGACAATTGCAGTGACCTTACCGGCTTCGATGTTAAAGCTTAGATCTTTAAGTACCTGTTCTCCATTATTGTAACTATAGTTCAGGTGATCCACGCTGATAGATTGACTCATATTTTGAACGGGCTGCTTCGCATCTTCTTCCTCTACTGAATCCAGAATGGAAATGATGCGCTCTGTTGCACCCGTTGCTTTTTGGAATTGAGTAAAGAAACTGGCTAATTGAGCCATTGGCATGATTATTTGGAAAAGGTACATGATGAATGCAACCAGAGCTCCGGCTGTCAGGGCTCCTGAAGAAACGCGCATTCCCCCATATCCTAAAATCAGCACGAGTAATGCCATCATGACAAAACTCATTAGCGGCGCAATCAACGCTTGGATTTTTGCCTCTTTTAATCCGAATTGAAATAATTTCTGGATTCCTTTTTTGCCATTTTGATATTCCAAAGCTTCAGCATTAGATGCTTTAACAAGGCGTATTTCCGTTAAAACCTGCTGAAGGACTGCGGTGAAGCTTGCTGTCTCGTCCTGCATCCCTTTTGATATTTTATGCATTTTTTTCCCTAGCGGCATTAATATCAAAACAGAGAGTGGAATTGCAGTGAACATCAATAATGTCATTTTCCAATCCAGTACGAATAACACGATCATGGAGCCTATGATGGAAATGATTCCTGTAACGAAATTAGTGAGATGTTCAGAGATTAATCCCTTCACTACAGTTGTATCATTTGTCATTCTGCTGACTGTTTCTCCCGAAGGATGTTCATCAAAATAACTCACGGGTAATACGAGTAATTTTTTCCATAGTTGATCGCGGATGCCCGCCACTACAGATTGTCCGATCCGGTTCAATAAATAGATGGAAAATCCACTGGCCAATGCTTGAACAATGATGGCAAGAACGAGGAGCAGGATCCTTTCAGTGCTTAGTGAACTGACTGAAAAATCATTGATTAGATTTTTTGTGAATAATGGGACTAATAAAGCTACACCTGTAGTGCCTAGGCTTAATGCTAATGCAATCCCTATCATTAGTTTAGAAGGCTTCGTTTGTTGAACCAATCGAACGAACTGGCGCCATCCTTTTTGTTTTTTTGCTTCTGACATATGTAAATACATCCTTTCTCGATCTTCATTACAGAGAAGTATATAAAGAAGTTATGAATTGAATATGAACTAGTCTTAATTATTCCACGAAACTACTGGTGAACCTTTTCTGGAGGATAAATTCGGAAAAATATGGCGGACATTTAAAATAGTGTCGGTTTTTTTTTCATGAAGATACAAGAAAAATAAATATTCGATGGTTAACAGTAAGAGTGAAGGAATATGTGTAAGGATCTCTAGACTAGGGTTATAGGTAAAAAGATATAGTGATATCTTGTTTTTGAATTGATTTTTAATAATAAATACCTATATAAGCTAAATACTTACCGCTTTTAACCGATTAAATATGGAGATACAAAAAACAGTATAAGTTAGGTGGAAAAAATGATTATTTTGAATGAGTCCATTGTGTCGCCAATTCTTCTAAAGGTGTTAGAGGAACAGCGAATTCCAGTATTGGAACAAGGGCAATGGGGAGACACATTAACATCAGAAAAGTTAAACATTCAAAAGGATACAGAATTTTTCAAGTCCATGGAAAAGGACAAAAGAATTCTTGCAAACTCTGAAAATGGCATAACACTATTAGGTCATTTTCAACCGAATAGCAATGAATACATATGGTCAAAGTTTTTGAAGGATAAGAGTCAGGTGCGAAATTTGACGAAATCTTTATATCCTGACTTTTATTTCCAAAATATCGATTTATCCATAATAAGTGACCTGGATAAAAATCAAATACCGTATCCGGTAGTCATCAAACCCAATATTGGCTATTCCAGTGTAGGGGTGCACAAAGTCAAGAATGAGCAGGATTGGGATATAGCCGTGAACCAGCTTAAAGCGGATTTACTTCATTCGGATGGATTATATGATTCAGAAGTGGTCGGTTCCCAGGCCGTTTTAATAGAAGAGTGGATTCAGGGTGAAGAGTATGCCATTGACGGTTATTACAATCAAGATGGTGAACCGGTCATTTTGAATGTCTTCAAACGGTTATTCAAGGATGATTACGATACTTCCGATCGAATTTATTATACTTCGAAGTTGGCCATTAATGAAATCTATCATGAAGCACTGAAGTTCATGAAGAATATCCAAACGGTCCTTCCGCTTAGGAATTATCCTGTACACTTTGAAATTCGCAAAAAGGGAAACCGGGTGATACCCATTGAAATCAATCCCCTGCGTTTTGCAGGAGCGGGTACAACGGATCTAGGTTACCATGCCTATGGAATGAATATGTATGAACACTATTTTTCAGGAACGAAACCCGATTGGAATCGGATATTGGAAGAGATGGACGATCGAATATATAGCTTTTTCTTTGCAGAGGTCCCACTGGAAATAAGTCTGGAAGATGTTGCACGTATTGATCATGATGGACTTCGTCATGAATTCGAACATGTTTTGGAATATAGGCAGCTTCCTTTTCAAAAAGACCGTAGCATGGCAATCATCTTTTATAGAAGTGAGGATTTGAATAAAAACCTCCAATTGCTTCATTTGGATTTAATACCATATTTGACTATAAAACACCTGGTTTTCAACTAAGGGGGGCATGAAAATGAGATTTTCAAAGCTGAATCCTAAAAAACCTTTATTGGCAAAACTATTCTTGTTTTATATTATTCCTTTCGTGATTTTCGCAGGGGCCATGGGCCTTTGCTTTTCCTATATTACTAATAAAATGATCAATGAGAACGTCCTTCCGCAATTCGATGATCGCCTTTCTGAAAATGCCCACAGTTTAGCAGCGAGCCTCAATCCCACTTTGATAAACAATGCTTCCGAACGGGGCGAAGAGATTAAGCGGAAACTGGATGCCTTTGTTGAAGATAAAAAGGGAATTGAATATGTTTATGTTTTGAAGCGGGAGAATGATGCCGACATGATTGTAGCCTTGAGCGGCAGCGATGACTATATGGTGGAATCCCCCTTCACACCGGAACAGGCAAAATCGATAAATGGAAATGAAGACGTCTTAAGTGAAATATATAAAGATAAGTGGGGTACACACAAGTCGTACTTTACGCCAATCGAAGGAACGGACGCGATTGTCGGAATCGATATGGATGCAAAATTCATTGATGAATTGAAAAGCACAATGATATTCTATAATATCTTATTTCTTGCAAGTGCCGTTATATTAGGTGTGCTATGCGCCGTTGTCATCGGGAAAAAGATCTCGGGACCCGTCAATGAACTCGTTGGTTACACGAATGAAATGGCAAAAGGGGACTTAAGTAAGTCGATTCCCGTTAGCAGACAGGATGAGATTGGCGATCTGTCAAATGGATTCGAAGATATGAGATTAAGTTTGGCCCATATTATCCAGAATGTCCGTGAACACGCTCAAACGATGAATCAAACGACAGTTTCCATTCAGCGATCCTTTGAAGAGATGGTGGAATCCTATGGCCAGATAGTGACGGGGACAACGGAAGAAGCAAAAGCCTCGGAAGAACGTGCCCATCATATTGACCGAATTTCCAATATGATCAGTGACTTAACGGATACGATCCGTTTAATGAACGAGCAAACGAATGAAATGAATGAATTTACGATGCATGCGAATACACTTGCAGAACAAGGAAGTAAACAAGTGCAAGATGTAACGAACCAGATGGATAAAATCATGGAAAACGGCCAAGCGAATAAAGCCAATTTGGTAAGCCTGGAAGAGGATGTAGTGAAGATAAATGAAGTGATTGGTTTAATAAGGGTGATTGCTTCCCAAACGAACCTGCTGTCCCTGAATGCTTCCATTGAAGCGGCACGGGCGGGCGATGCCGGCAGAGGTTTTGCCGTAGTCGCTCAAGAGGTGCAAAAATTGGCTGTGCAAACAGATGAATCCATCGATATCATTTCAGAATCCATTATGCGGATTAATGAACAAACAGCCAAAGTCATTCAAAATAATGACGAGAGTTTTCAGGATATACTAAATGGTGTTTCCTTAGTGGAAAACAATGGCGAGATTTTCAATAAGATATTCGAATCCGTAGGGAAATTGCTGAAAGGCACAGAACAATTGGCCGTCCATTCGAAAAAAATCAATGAGTCTTCGGACGAAAGCCTGGCATCCATTCAAGAAATTGCGGCGATTTCAGAAGAAGGAGTCGCGACAACTGAGCAAATCTCGGCAGCTGCAATTCAACAAAATACCATAATGACTGGATTGAAGGACCAAAATGAAGATTTAGCAAAAGAATCGGCCATTTTAGAAGAAATGGTAGAAAAGTTCATTACCGAAAAATGAAATATATAAACATCTGCAAAAACTTCTCATTAACTTTGTTTTCGAGGTTTTTGTAGGGGTTCTATCTGAAACATAGTTGAGTGGAGCGGGTGTTCGAGGCTCCTGCGGGGAAGATCCCACTGGTGCTAAGGGCGCCGAGGGCGGACCTTCCGCGGAAAGAGATTGCCTGGAGGAAATGCTCCGTTTTACACTCCCTCAAAAAAATATAGCAATCTTAAATGATATCGAGTTTGTCTACAGTCTGAAACCTCTTTAACTTTGTATGCGGTTTTTGTTTGGATGAATGCATGTGAGTGTTCATGTTGGCTGAGGGCTGTAATAGATAGCCACTTTGGTTACTGTTTTTTTATCGAATTTAGAGAGTATTTAAAAATTGCTGGAAAAAAGTTTCCCCAAACTATTTGCAATCGCTACCATTTAATGTTATGCTTAGTCTTAATTATTTTTGTTCGGTACTAAGGATACTAAAAGTACTACTTTTCGTTTTCGATGATGACTTAGAGCAAGGATAGTAATACATTGTGCTTAGATGCACTAGGAGGCAACAACAATGGAACAAGGTAAAGTAAAATGGTTTAACGCAGAAAAAGGTTTTGGATTCATCGAACGCGAAAACGGAGACGACGTATTCGTACATTTCTCAGCTATCCAAAGCGAAGGTTTCAAATCTTTAGACGAAGGCCAAGAAGTTACTTTTGAAGTAGAACAAGGTCAACGCGGACCTCAAGCTTCTAACGTTCAAAAAGCATAATTTCAATAACAAAAAAAGGCGGATCCTTGTTATAGGGTCCGCCTTTTTTTGTTTTATGAAAATACATAACAAAAAACCCCGCTAAACGATAAGCAGGGTAAATGGTACAAGTAAAGTAAAACGCTTAAAAAGGTTTGACTAAGTATATCATAGTTTTTCTAAAAAATACTAAATTAAATATATTATACTTATCAAGGTAACGATAGGTAATTACTGAAATCATCGGATTGAAGGGGCGTAAAGGAATTTATGTCCCATCTTTTTTTTGCCTGAAGATTAGGGAAGAGAACAGCATGACCATTTTGTTCAAAAAGGGAAACAAAAAAACGATGGCCCACATATAAAGACATAAGGGCGCTTTCACTAACTTGGAGGAAGGAGAAAAGATTCCCATACATTCAAATATGGATTTGAATATTCAGGGTATTATGTTATATTATAATCAAACGAAGATTTGAATGAGGGTGTGAGAAGATGACGGAACTGAAAGATATATGTGATGTTCACCTGCATGATGAAGTGAAGGTCAATCGCATTCAAGAGGAAATGGGCCAGGTGGATATATCCAGCATGTCAAAGCTGTTTAAAGTTATAGGCGATGAAAATAGGGCGAAGATAGCTTATGCGCTCTGTACGGACGAGGAATTGTGTGTGTGCGATCTGGCCAATATCATTGGTGCTTCGATGGCGACAACGTCACATCATCTTCGTACCCTATATAAACATGCAATCGTAAAATACCGAAAAGAAGGAAAGTTGGCTTTTTATTCTTTGGATGATCACCATATTAAGCAATTGATTCTCATTGCATTAGAACATCAGCAGGAGGTAAGGGTCGATGGCTGAGTCCCCAATGAAAACATATCGTATCCAGGGTCTATCCTGCACGAATTGTGCGGCTAAATTCGAGAACAATGTCCGTGAACTAGAGGGTGTGAAGGATGCCAAAATCAACTTTGGGGCCTCGAAGATTTCGGTACAGGGCAGCGCTACCATTGAAGAGATTGAAAAGGCGGGAGCTTTCGATAACCTGAAGATCCGCGGTGAACAGGAACAGGTAACGCAAAAGGAACCATTTTGGAAGCAAAAAGAAAATATTAAAGTGGTGTTTTCGGTTATCCTATTGCTGGTCAGCTGGATATTGGATAATCGATATGCTGATGGAAGCATCATGCCGGTAATCGGTTATGCGGCAGCAATCATAGTTGGGGGATATTCATTATTTGTCAGTGGATTGAAAAACCTTGTAAGGCTTCGCTTTGATATGCACACCCTTATGACGGTTGCCATCATCGGAGCGGCCGTGCTTGGTGAATGGGGAGAGGGGGCGACCGTCGTCATCCTATTTGCGATAAGTGAGGTACTGGAAAAATATTCAATGGATAAAGCCCGTAATTCCATCGAATCATTAATGAACATCGCACCTAAAGAAGCCTTGATCCGTAGAGGGCATCACGAAATGATGGTTGCTGTTGATGAGATTGTAGTGGGCGACATCATGATCGTTAAACCGGGTCAAAAACTTGCAATGGATGGCCGGATCATGAATGGGGCCTCGACACTTAATCAAGCAGCCATTACTGGGGAATCCGAGCCGGTTTTTAAAACGGTTGATGGTGAAGTGTTTGCCGGAACCTTAAATGGTGAAGGGCTGCTCGAAGTGGAGGTCACGAAGCGAGTCGAGGATACGACGATTGCAAAAATCATCCACCTTGTTGAAGAAGCACAGGCCGAAAAGGCCCCTTCCCAAGCCTTCGTGGATAAATTCGCAAAATTCTATACGCCGGCCATCATGCTCATTGCCTTGGCCATTGCCGTATTACCCCCGATTGTGATGGACGGGGATTGGAGTGAATGGATTTACCGGGGATTGGCTGTACTGGTTGTCGGCTGTCCTTGTGCTTTGGTCATTTCAACGCCCATCGCCATCGTGACAGCAATCGGAAATGCTGCCAAACATGGTGTGCTGATTAAAGGCGGGGTCCATTTGGAGGAAGCAGGCGCCTTAAAGGCAATCGCGTTTGATAAAACGGGTACTTTAACAAAGGGCGTACCTGAAGTGACTGATTTCATGGTGTTATCTGATGTGTTGAATGAACAGGACGTGCTGGCTATCGCTGCTGCTTTAGAAAGCAGATCACAGCACCCCCTTGCCACGGCCATTCTTCAAAAGGCGGAAAACCACGATGTGGACTATCATTCTTTATTGGTGGAGGATTTTACTGCGATCACCGGTAAAGGCATAAAAGGGAAAATCAATCAAGGAATCTATTACATTGGTAAACCTCACCTTTTTGAAGAAGAGGCAGGTATGGTTTTCTCTGATGATGTGCTTAAATTAATCAGCGGCTATCAAAATACAGGGAAAACGGTGATGCTGCTTGGCGATCAAGTGAAGCTTCTGGCACTCATCGCGGTATCTGATGAAATAAGGGAAAGCAGTAAGGAAGCGATTCGGAAACTGCATGCTTTGGGCATTGAAAAAACGATCATGCTGACTGGCGATAATATCGGAACGGCAAAAGCAATTGGAGCGGCAGCTGGCGTTCATGAGATTGAGGCGGAGCTATTGCCGCAGGATAAATTGACCATCATCAAACGATGGAAACAAAAATACGATCGAGTGGCCATGGTAGGCGATGGTGTCAATGATGCCCCGGCTTTGGCCGCTTCCACGGTAGGAATCGCAATGGGCGGGGCGGGCACTGATACGGCCCTTGAAACAGCCGATATTGCCTTAATGGGTGATGACTTATCGAAGCTGCCTTATACTATCCGCTTAAGCCGTAAAACATTAAAAATCATTAAGCAGAACATCACGTTTTCATTGGTGATTAAAATCCTGGCCTTATTATTGATAGCTCCGGGCTGGTTAACACTTTGGATGGCAATTTTTGCCGACATGGGTGCGACGTTATTAGTTACATTGAACAGTCTTAGGTTATTGAGAATAAAAGAGTAGAATAATATGGGCTCCCTGGTGCATCTTAAGGTGCACCAGGGAGCTTTTATTTATAGCTTTCCAATTGTTTCATGTGAAACTTTGAAAAAAATTAATCGATCCTGTTATTTTTTTGTTTAATTTTATTAAAGGGCAGGAATCGTTATGCAAGTGATGCCTGGTATGCTACAATGTGGCTGTTTTAGGCAGTATGATAGGTTTGTTTAAGTATATTAAAGGGAGTAAGGTATGTACGGAAGGGATTTGAAATGATGGAATTACAGCAGAGGGCAATCTTGGTTGGAGTCAATCTCAACGGTCAAAAGGATTTTGAGTATTCAATGGAGGAATTGGCCAATTTAACGGAAGCATGTGAGGTAGAGGTTCTAGGGACCATCACACAGAATTTGCATCGAGTGAACTCATCACATTTAATCGGTACCGGGAAGATCGAGGAAGTAAAAAATCTCGTTGAGCATAAAGAAGCTAATGTCGTCATTTTTAATGATCAGCTTTCCCCTTCGCAACTTCGTAATCTGGAGAGGGATATGGATTGCAAGGTAATCGACCGGACAATCTTGATTCTGGATATCTTCGCGCATCGGGCGAAAACAAAGGAAGCACAGCTTCAGGTAGAAGTGGCAAAGCTGCAGTATATGCTCCCGCGTCTCGTTGGTTTAAGGGAGTCATTAGGGCGTCAGAGTGGCGGGGTCGGTACAAACAAAGGTGCAGGTGAAAAGCAGTTAGAGCTTGACCGCAGGAGAATCGAAGAAAATATAAGTGTTTTGAATAAAGAACTGGAAGAACTTGTTGCACATAGGCAAACGCAGAGGAAACAGCGGAAAAAGAATGCCATCCCTGTCGTATCCTTAGTCGGTTATACCAATGCAGGTAAATCTTCGATCATGAATGCACTGATTGAGATGTTCCATCCAAATGCCGAGAAGCAGGTGTTGGAGAAGGATATGCTGTTCGCTACGCTTGAGACGTCCGTCCGAAACATTCCGCTGCCGGATAAAAAGGAATTTTTATTGACGGATACGGTGGGATTTGTGTCTAAATTGCCGCATCATCTAGTGAAAGCATTCCGATCCACATTAGAAGAAGTGGTAGAAGCGGATCTGTTGATCCATGTTGTCGATTTTTCCAATCCTAATCATGAGCAGCAAATGGAGATAACGGAAAAGACTTTAAACGAGATAGGGATTAAAGGGATTCCGACGATTTTTGCCTATAATAAAGCGGACCTTACCGATTTGGATATCCCTCAGGTGAATCGTGGCTCTGTATATATGTCAGCAAAAAACAAAGTTGGCATCGAAGAATTGATAGATCAAATTCGCAAGCATATTTTTGTCGACTATACTCACTGTGAAATGCTGATTCCATTTGATCAAGGACAGCTGGTTTCTTATTTCAATGAAAATGGTCACATAACGGAAACGGAATATGAGGAAATCGGATATCGAATAAAGCTTGAGTGCAAGAGAACGGATTATGAGAAATATAAACGATACGTTATTCATCCGGAATGAACCTGCCTGTTGATAAATTGTTAACGGTTTGTTGGTAAGTGGAAAAGTCGATTCGTTAATGTGGATAACTTCTGGTGAAATGCCTCTGTTCTGCAAAAACAAAGAGAATAGTGCCGTATAATATGTGAATAAGTTGTGGATAAGAGTGAAAAGACCCAGGAAACCAAGATTTGCGTTTCTGGGCTTTTTGTTATGTGGACAAAGTGTTGATAAGTAGGTTTTCGGAACAAATCATCTAAAGAATATCGGTAAGTATGATGAAGAGTAAGTTTGAATGTAGAAAAATGACGATGTTTATCACTTATTGTTAGGAAATATAACATGAATATTACATATTGCATATTTAGCATCTGGAAACACTTTACACTTTGTATAATGTAACTTGCTTTTCAACATTATAAAATAAAGAATACTCAATTCTCAGATTTATCATCAGGATTTGGGTTTTTATGATTAGTAGGGGGGGCTCTTTGTGTTAGAAGGAAGCAGGGACCGAGGCGTGACCAGTGAGAGAATGATAGAAAATAATGAACAAAATAAGAGATTTTTGGCTGGGAAATCGCCATGACTTGTTAGGTGAAAAAATTGATGGAAACCATATTGGCAATGCTTTCAATCGTTTAAATATGAGGACAGTAGAGTTAATGCATGCAATTCCTCCCTTTTTATTTTTCGAAAATAAATGTTTGGAAGGAGAAATAGTGGATGAGTATGACGAGCCCGTTAAAAGGTGGTCTAGAGATTAACTTTCAGGAAGCGGAGAGGGGTTTATCCCCAAGGGAAGCTTTGGAAGAATCGAATCGATGTTTATACTGCTATGATGCCCCATGTATCCAAGCCTGTCCGACCGGAATAGATATTCCTGGTTTTATTAAGAAGATAGCTTCAGGTAATTTTAAAGGGTCGGCCAAGACAATCATGACGGCCAATCCTGTCGGTGCCAGCTGCGCGCGGGTATGTCCGACTGAAGAGTTATGTGAGGGGGCATGTGTCCTGAACCATTCTACAAAGCCGATCATGATTGGCAATCTCCAGCGTTATTCCACAGATTGGGCCATCCAAAATAAACAAGCCCTATTCAAGGCCGGGAAGAAGAATGGCAAAAAAGTTGCCATTGTAGGAAGCGGTCCGGCGGGTTTGTCTGCAGCAAGGGAGTTAGCCTTGCTTGGCTACAGTGTAACCATTTTCGAAGCTGAAAAGAATCCAGGCGGATTAAATACTTACGGAATTGTATCGTTCCGTTTACCTCAGAGCATTTCTTATTGGGAAGTTGAACAAGTAAAGAGTTTGGATGTTGATATTAAAACGAATACACGGGTCGGGGTGGATGTTTCCGCAAATCAGCTGACTGCCGACTATGATGCGGTCATTTTAGCGATCGGCATGTCCGATGTTCCTAAGCTTGGGATTGAAGGGGAGGATTTGGCTGAAGTTTATGATGCAATCGATTTCGTAAAGGCAACGAAAACAGGGGCAATCACTGATAAATTCATTGGGAAGAAGATGGCGGTAATTGGGGCTGGAAACACGGCGATCGATGCCGCGACCTGTTCTGTTCGCCTGGGCGCCGAACAGGTGAGCATTATTTATCGTCGTACCCAAAAGGAAATGACTGCCTATGATTTTGAATTTGAGTTTGCCAAACAAGAAGGTGTCGGGTTTCACTGGCTGACTGCCCCCTCCAGGATCCTATCGGATGAAAGCGGTCAGGTTACGGGTATCGAGTGCGTAAAGATGGTGCTTAGCGAGGCTGGTGAAGATGGCCGGCGCCGTCCAGTCCAAATTACCGGATCAGAGTTCGTCATACCGGTCGATGGGGTCATTCGTGCCATAGGCCAATCCAGGTATGTAGGATTGATTGAACAGTTCGGCATTCAACATGATGATGGCGTCGTAACATTGGATGGTGATTCCTACAGGACATCGAATGAAAAGATCTTTGCGTGCGGTGACGTGATCTTCGGAAAAGGCCAAGGTGAGGCAATGGTTGTTTCAGCTGCCCAGCAAGGGAAGAAGACAGCCTATGAAATTGACTCGATTTTGATGGGCGAAGCGGTGGATATTGCTTAAATAACTATGAAAAATAGGAGGCTTATCATGGCTGATTTATCAATTGATCTTGCAGGTATTAAATCTCCCAATCCTTTTTGGCTTGCTTCAGCACCACCTACTAATTCGGGTTATCAAGTCCAGCGCGCATTTGAAGCTGGATGGGGGGGAGCTGTTTGGAAGACATTGGGTGATCCCATCCTGAATGTCTCATCACGTTTTGCAGCGGTCAGTTTTAATGGACAAAGAGTTGCCGGGTTCAACAATATAGAATTGATTACGGATCGTCCGCTTGAAGTGAATCTGAAAGAAATATATGAAACGAAGAAGAGGTTCCCTGATCATGCAATCATTGCATCGGTGATGGTGGAGCCACAACAGGAAAAGTGGCATGAGATCATCAAGCGTATAGAAGATGTAGGGGTTGATGGTTACGAGTTGAACTTTGGCTGCCCGCACGGTATGGCAGAGCGTGGGATGGGAGCTGCTTCGGGACAGGTTCCCGAACTAGTGGAAAAGCAAACATACTGGGCGAAGGAAGCTGCATCCAAACCCGTCATCGTCAAGCTTACACCCAATATAACCGACATTACGGTTACGGCTGAAGCGGCGGTGCGCGGCGGAGCGGATGCAATAAGCATGATCAATACGATCAACAGCTTGGCAGGAGTGGATATCCATTCATGGAATACGATTCCCCATGTAGGCGGAAAGGGTGCTCACGGAGGGTATTGCGGTCCCGCCGTGAAGCCGATTGCTTTGAATATGGTGGCAGAGTGTGCAAGGAATAAAATGATCAATGTTCCCATTTCGGGAATTGGCGGCATTTCAAATTGGCAGGATACGGTGGAATTTTTATTGATGGGTTCGACGGGGGTGCAAATTTGTACGGCTGCCATGCATCACGGTTTTAGAATAGTTGAAGACTTGATCGATGGCTTGTCCAATTACCTTGATGAAAAAGGGATTTCCTCCGTGATGGATATTGTCGGTAAGTCCGTACCGCGCTATTCCGACTGGGGGAATTTAGACCTTAATTATAAGGTCGTTGCACGCATTGATAATGATGTGTGCATTAACTGCAATAAATGCCATATTGCGTGTGAAGATACATCCCATCAATGTATAGATATGTTAAAGGACGCGTCAGGCAGCTCCTTCTTGAGAGTGCGCGAAGAGGATTGCGTGGGCTGTAATCTTTGCTCGATCGTCTGTCCGGTAGATGGGGCGATCAATATGATCGAATTGACAAATGAATTACCGCCAATGACTTGGAATGAACGCCAATCGCTCCTTGGGGGCATAAGCAGTGAAAGTGTTGATTTCGTAAAATGATGGAGGGGTCGAATATGAAGAAAATCATTAAAAATGGAATGATTGCAACGGCTGCAGATACGTATCAAGCGGATATATTGATTGAAAATGAGAAGATTGCAATGATTGGCAAGGACCTGCCGGCTGAGGGAGCTGAAATCATTGATGCAAAATGCGCATATATTTTTCCGGGGGGCATTGATCCGCATACCCATCTCGATATGCCGTTTGGCGGGACAACGACAAAGGATGATTATGAAACGGGTACAATCGCTGCTGCATATGGAGGCACGACAACGATCATCGATTTTTGCCTGACCGAAAAAGGGGTGCCGTTAAAGAAAGCAATTGAAACATGGCATGAAAAGGCCCATGAAAAAGCGGCCATAGATTATGGTTTTCATTTAATGATCAGTGAGATTAATGATGATGTATTGGCTGAGTTGCCAAGTATCATCGATAACGAAGGGATTTCTTCCTTTAAAGTGTTCATGGCTTACAAGAATGTTTTTCAAGCTGATGATGCCACACTATACCGCACTTTGTTGCAAGCAAAGGAACTTGGCGCACTTGTCATGGTTCATGCTGAAAATGGTGATGTCATCGATTATCTTACAAAGCAGGCGCTTGCTGAAGGTAACACCGATCCAATTTACCATGCATTAACAAGGCCTCCGGAGCTTGAAGGGGAAGCAACTGGACGTGCAGCTAAACTGACGGAAATGGCAAATGGCCAGCTCTATGTCGTCCATGTCACCTGTGAAGATGCGGTTGAAAAGATCACTGAGGCAAGAAATAAAGGGGTGGATATATGGGGTGAGACTTGTCCGCAATATTTGGTTCTTGACCAGTCTTATCTTGAAAAGCCCCATTTCGAAGGATCAAAGTATGTATGGTCCCCGCCGTTAAGGGATAAGAAAAACCAGGAAGTGCTATGGAATGCTTTGAAAATGGGGCAGCTCCAAACGATCGGCTCCGATCAATGCTCTTTTGATTTTAAGGGACAGAAGGAACTTGGACGTGAAGATTTCACGAAAATACCGAACGGCGGCCCAACGATTGAGGATCGCATGAGTATCCTCTTTTCTGAAGGGGTCATGAAAGAGCGAATTACCTTGAATCAATTTGTCGACATGACCTCTACGCGCGCTGCCAAACTATTTGGATTATTCCCTAAGAAAGGGACGATTGCAGTAGGTTCGGATGCTGATATAGTCATTTTTGACCCGAAAGTCGAAAGGGCCATTTCTGCAGATACTCATCACATGGCTGTGGATTATAATGCGTTTGAAGGTATGGAAATTACGGGTGAACCGGTATCGGTTTTATCGAGAGGTCAATTCGTCATTAAAGACAAACAATTTGTAGGTGAAGCTGGAAAAGGACAATTCCTGAAACGGGCAAAATATAATGCGGCGCTGAAGCCGGATACCGGGAAAAAGCTTACAGTCTAACTTCGGTAAGGAATCTTGCAAATTAATTTAGGGGGATTTTTATGAGTGAGAAGAAAGATTATTTAAAGTCTCCCGATTTGCTGCCTATACCTCATAGTGAGAAAAACATAAGTGCAGCCGGATTTGGTTTCATTTGGGTGGGCATGGCTGTAGTATTGGCTGCCTTCGCGATCGGTGGGAACGGTGTTCAAAGTTTATCCTTAGGCTGGGTCGTTCTTGCAACGGTCATTGCCTGTGTGGTTCTCGGCTTTTTGATGACAATGACAGGGGATATTGGTGTTGAGCATGGAATATCATTCCCAGTCTATATGAGGGCGCCGTTCGGTACGATTGGCACCCACATCCCTTCGGTTGTACGCGGTTTTGTAGCGTCATGCTGGTTCGGCCTCAATACTTACTTTGGAGCCACTGCAATGAACGCGATCTTCACAACTCTTTTTGACTTTGATAATTGGTTTATCTGCTTCCTCATTTTTGCCGTTTTACAATTAGTCAACACGGCAATGGGAATAAAGTCGATTGAACGATTCGCCGACTTGGCGGCGCCCGTCATCATTTTAATTTCTGGCTGGATGTATTTCACCCTATCCGATCAGGCTGTGGCCCAAGGAAGGGATGTATGGTCCTGGATTGAAAGCCCGGTCACTGGCGGGGCAGCCGCCACGGCTTTCATGGTCGTCATAATGGCAAATATGGGATTTTGGGGCACGTTGACTGCAGATATGCCCACGCTTTCCCGCTATATAAAGGCACCAAAAAATGAAAAAAATTGGTTCAAGCGCAATAAGGGGCAAATAATTGGGAATATTATCACCTATCCCATCACCCAGACGTTCATGGTGATTATCGGAGCGGTTTCTTATATGGCTGTTTCCAATTATGATCCTGTAGTTGCCATACAGGGATCAGCAAGCGGAATTGCCCTCGGCGTCCTTTTGATCATGATTGTATTTGCTCAATGGTCGACGAATACTACGGCCAATGTCATTCCCGCGGCTACCATTTTCTCCAATGTCTTGGGTCCTAAAATGCCATTTTGGGCGGGGGTCGTCGTAGCGGGGGTTATTGGGATAGTAGTTCAGCCATGGAGCCTTTTCGGGATCATAATAGAAGTTTTATTAATAATAGGTGGAATCCTGGCATCCATTGTCGGCATCCTGGTAGCGGATTACTATTTCCTTCGTAAACGGAGAGTGAATGTACAAGAACTCTATGAAAGTGAAGGCCAGTATAAGTACTTGAATGGAGTGAATTGGGCAGGAATCATTTCTTGGGTGATTGGAGGGATTGGTGCCACGATTTTTTCAAATTATTCGTTTATTATTGGCTTTCTTCTTGGCGGTGCAAGTTATTTTATATTAGCTAAGTATTGGTGGTTCAAGCGATATGAACAAGCTGAAATCATTGATCCGAGCGACGAGAAATATCTAGGCATTTCAGTTGGAAGGGATTGGATAATCGGAAAAGGTCCAGAACTTGAGGAAGAGATGGTTTTTACAGCTTCGACCGGCAAGGAGAACGTTTGAAAAAGGGGGAATGGAAATGTCCGAATATCAAGAGTATCGCTTAGAAAGGGAACAAATCGATTTTTTGCTTGAAAGAGGATATCGAATCACCCGGGTTTCCGAAAGTTTAAGTGGAGCCTTTCTCGATTTTGAACTGATTGAAGGAACGAAGCAGGAATGGAAGCAATTGAACATCAAAACCCCGGAAGGAAGGAAATACTTCTCTACATTGCTTTTCAAAAAAAAGTTGAATTGAAATGGTTATGGACCGGGCCTATTCCTCACGAATGGGTCCTTTTTGTTCGAGTTTTTTGTAGAATTTTGACGTTAGATTTTCTGACAAGTGTATGGAGATTTAAGGGTTGTCCGTTTATAATAGATTTTAAAGCAGTTTTATAAAAGGATGTGGCTGGATGAATACATCGATTACAATCGAGGAAATTCTAACACGCAAGCATTTTAATCAGACTGATATAATTGCAGGCAGCAGTGGGATAAAGCGTCAAGTGAAGTGGGTCCACTGCATGGAAGTCACCCAAATCAGCCATTTGCTAAATGGAAACGAACTGATACTGACTACCGGTTTAGGGTGGAAAGACTGCGATGACACATTTCTATCCTATTTAAGACAGTTAATAGAATGTGATGCAGCTGGGCTCTGTATAGAGATTGGCGCCAACACCATGGCAGTGCCGCAATGTGCCATCGATCTCGCAAATGAACGGCAATTCCCTATCATCCTATTTCATGAAGAAGTCCCTTTCGTAGAAATCACGCAGGATATACATTCCCTTATCATCAATAAACAATATCAGATGATCTCCAACTTAGAAAACTACTCACAGCAGTTAAATAAAAATCTCCTCGAAATTGACCATTATGAACCAATTCTAACATTTCTCCACAGTTATTTAAATGTACAGGTTATTCTTATCTTTAATGAAAATGATATAGCCAGCATTCCAAAAATAAAGAAAAAAACAACCTATCAAATGGTAGCGGACATATACGATGAGAAGCGGAAATTGGATAAAACCGTTCTTGGACAGCCGATTCAAGTGCTTGGTGAAAATTATGCGGAACTGCTCATTTGCAGCAACGGCAGAGAGTTGACTGATTTTGATTCACTGATCATGGATCGAACGGCTACCGCATTGGCACAGCATTTATTAAGGGAGTTATATATAGAAGAAAAGAAAATGTCGGAAGAAAGTTTATGGCTTACAAATTGGATTGAAGGTGAATATAGTGACGAAGCAATCCGGGAGAGGCTTTCCTATATTGATCCGAAAATGCAGTTGGATGGTGGAATTGTTTGCATTTGCAAACAACACCCAAAGTATAATAAAAATTCCGCAAAATTAGATGGAACCTATTTTAAGATAATGTTTAGAACGGTTTTTGAACAGTACGGCTTTCAGATATTTTCCATTGAAATACAGCAGCATCTTGTTTTTATTTTAGGTGATAATCGTTCATCCGAAGATTGGAAATCAAGGGTTACAAGCGCGGTGGATCGAATCATGAAAATGGATGTAAGCGGGCGTAATCGAATGGGTCTGCTTTCCATTGGGTTTGGTAAGCATGTTCAAAGGTTAAGTGAGATTTATAAAAGTTATGAAACGGCCCGTGAGACTTTGCTGCTTCAGGATACATTACCAGAGGATAACAGGAGCTTCTTTTATCAGGACTTACATATGCATCGCATGATTTCACTCATAAATAAACATGGCAATCTGGAGGAAACGGTATATGAATATTTAGGTCCTGTCATTGAATATGACAAGCAAAACAATGGGGAGTTAATGCCTACCCTGAAGACCTACCTTGCCTGTAACGGTT
The DNA here is from genome assembly GCF_044762675.1 of Peribacillus sp. NPDC096448. Classification (NCBI taxonomy): domain Bacteria; kingdom Bacillati; phylum Bacillota; class Bacilli; order Caryophanales; family Bacillaceae; genus Peribacillus; species Peribacillus sp. NPDC096448. The sequence continues at coordinate 30,988 of NZ_JBIWEU010000015.1, forward strand.
CTAAACAGGAAACATCAAAACAATTATTCATTGTCCGGCAAACGTTATATCACAGGCTTGAAAAATTGGAGAAACTGCTAGGTTCTGATTTTATGCGTTCCGATAAGCGTTTGGGCCTTGAATTCATGATTTTTGCATTGGACTTCTTACAATACAGCAGCAGGAAGATCAGCGGGAAGTATGTAGACAAATATATTGGGAGATAAAAAGATAAGTAAGACTGAAGGGTGTCCAGGGGACATCCTTTTTTGAATGCAAGGAAAGGGAGGCAGATAACAAGGTTAATGCTGACATCAAAATGGCCTATATAGCTCCTTGATGTCAGCATCTTTTATTAATATTCATCTTTTTTGGAAAGGCAGCGATCACATTCCAAGAGGTAGGATTCAGCTTGTTCAATGATATGGGTCCCGCATTCCGTACATTGTTTAGGCGGCAGTGTCCTGAAGAATTCCAATGGGTTTTTGGTTTGCATGATGATTCCTCCTTATTTTGGTTTAATCAGTCTTCGCGTTTGGAAAGGCAGTGGTCACATTCCATCAAGTAGGATTCAGCTTGTTCAGTGATATGGGTCCCGCACTCCGTACATTGTTTAGGCGGCAGTGTCCTGAAGAATTCCAGTGGATTTATAGTTTGCATGGTGGTTCCTCCTTTTTGATTTGGTTTTAATCAGTCTTCGCGTTTGGAAAGGCAGTGGTCACATTCCATCAAGTAGGATTCAGCTTGTTCAGTGATATGGGTTCCGCACTCCGTACATTGTTTAGGCGGCAGTGTCCTGAAGAATTCCAGTGGATTTATAGTTTGCATGATGGTTCCTCCTTTTTGATTTGGTTTAATCAGTCTTCACGTCTGGAAAGGCAGCGGTCACATTCCATTAAGTAGGATTCAGCATGCTCGATAATATGGTCACCGCACTCGGGGCAATGTTTAGCAGGGATATTGTTAAAAAACTCAATGGATTTTTTCATTTGCATGATGATTTCCTCCTTTTAATGTTAGATATATTTTCCGATCGCTTTATTCTTCACGTTTGGAAAGGCAGCGATCGCATTCCATCAGATAGGCATCTGATTGGTCCACATGTGTTTCACCACATTCCGGGCAATGTTTAAATGAATCGATTGTGAGTAAATCTGATTGATTTGCTTGCATGTCTCGCCCCCTCTTTATAGTACAGTTTTTGTTATTTGTTTGTTGTTATAATACAGTATATACCCGAATTTGGAAATTGTATAGGTATTTTACAGAAAATTTAAAATTTTTTTCACCCATAGTGTGAAAACCCTATGGGAAAGGGAATTATCATCTGTTTATTTTTTTATTTTTCTTCAAGGCAAGTAGGAATTCAAAGAAATAATGCTTTTTATAAAACGAAAAAACAAAGAGGGAGTGAGAGAGACAAACAATTTTCGATGTGTTGAGATGGGCATTAATGTAACAGATGGGAAACAGGAAGTTCAATGATCAATGAATGCTATTTCACAGTCGATGTAACATAAAAGAGCTTGTTCTAAAATGTCAGCAAAATTCGAGCGGCTGCGATTATATGTAAGTTTCTGTCTGTGTGGTTTTAATACATCAGTAAAGAGGTAACTTGCTAGTAGAAGTACAATAATGGGAGGTAGCATATGTCGAAAGCGATGATTATCGTCAATCCATCTTCAGGCAAGGAAAAGGCAGGGAAGATTTTGCCGAAAGCGGAAAAGGCACTTGGTGAAATTTTTGATGAGGTATGCGTTCGTAAAACGGAAGGAGAGGGGGATGCGACGGGTTTTGCAAAGGAGGCCTGTGCAGAAAGATTAGATGCTGTCATTTCCATGGGTGGGGATGGAACGGTGAATGAGATAGTGAATGGCTTGGGCGAGCAGCAGCATCGGCCTATCTTCGGGATCATTCCACTAGGAACCATCAATGATTTCGCCAGGTCTTTGGGAATACCACTGAATCCCAATGCAGCCATCAAGATATTGAAGGATATGCATATTAAGGAATCGGACATAGGGAAGATCAATGACCGTTACTTCATGAATGTGTTGGCGGTAGGGGCAATCGCCGAGGCCACCTATAATGTTACCATTGAACAAAAAACCCGTCTTGGGTCTTTTGCATATTTCATTGAAGGAGCAAAAGCGATCATTAAAAAGACTCCTTTTCCTTTAACGGTTGAACATGATCACGGAAAGTGGATGGGGGAGGCTCATTTACTAATTGCAACAATGACTAACTCTGTCGGAGGCTTTGAACAACTCGCACCAGAGGCGGAAGTGAATGATGGAAAGCTGCACACATTCATCATCAAGGATTTATCTCTTCCTCTCATCGTCAAAATCATTCCCAGTTTGATCAGGGGGGAGATCATGGGGAATGACGAAGTTGAATATATTAAAACATCCAAGCTCCATTTAACCACATCAGAGGAACTTGCAGTCAATATCGATGGCGATGAAGGCATTCTTCTTCCTTTCCAGGCAAATGTACTGCATAAACATCTTCGTCTATTCGTCCCGGGAACTAAATGAGCCGTTTAGTGCCAATTTCATTCATCATGTGGGAAAAGCTGATTATGGGTTAGCCAATCAGCTTTTTTCTATGAGGTTACCCAAGCTTGTTGATGAAGTTTGTTGGCGGTGTTCATCGTGCACGACGTAAGCTCCTTCGCTTTTATAAAAGGTATCATTATTCAGGGGGATTCCAGGTTAGAATAGTTAATGCATGAATGACTGGGTATAAGTATGTTACGCTTATAGTTACGATTATGGATGAGAGAGGAAGTTTGATGTTTGTATGGAGTTTTTTCTTGTTATATTAGCGCTTCTTATATTGATTGGAGTGTCTAATGTAATTAACCATTTTATACCCTTTATACCTGTACCATTAATACAAATAGCACTAGGTGTCATATTGGCACTATTACCCCTGGGTATGCATGTTGAGATGGAGACGGAATTATTTTTGCTATTATTCATCGCACCCCTATTATTCAATGATGGTAAAAATGTACCCCGAACAGCACTATGGAAGTTGAGGGCACCCATTCTGATGCTTGCACTGGGCCTCGTATTCATAACGGTTTGGGTAGGCGGATATTTAATTAATTGGATGATTCCTTCAATACCATTGCCGGCAGCGTTCGCTTTAGCAGCCATTTTGTCACCTACGGATGTAGTGGCAGTAAGCGCTTTGGCGAGTCGTGTCAAATTGCCGAAGAGCATCATGCACCTTCTCGAAGGCGAAGGGCTAATGAATGACGCCTCAGGTTTAGTTGCCTTTAAGTTTGCCGTTGCTGCTACAGTCACGGGTGTTTTCTCCTTAGTCGACGCAACCTTCAGTTTCATATGGATTGCAACTGGTGGCTTTGTAGGTGGAGCAATACTAGCTTTCATCATTATCAGGCTTCGTATATTTCTTCGCCGTTTAGGGATGGAAGATGTCACGATGCATATGCTGATCCAAATCCTAACTCCTTTTATTATTTTCCTCGCTGTGGAACATTTCCACCTTTCTGGGATTTTGGCAGTCGTGGCTGGGGGAATAGTCCATGCCATTGAACGAGATCGCGAAATATCACCAACAGTGGAACTTCAAGTCGTTTCAAAGAGTACATGGTCCGTCATTTTATATGTATTGAATGGCCTTGTATTCGTTTTGCTTGGCTTGCAAATCCCAAGCGTTGCGAAAACAATCTTTCAAGACCCAGCCTTCAATAATGGACAAGTGATCCTTTATATCGTGATCATTACACTTTTCCTTTTCGCTTTACGTTTCATTTGGCTTACGGCTGCCTGGTCGATTGGCTGGATGACGAAAAAAGCGGGAGCCCAAAAACCGGACTTCAAAGCTGCCGGGATCATTACCATTTCCGGTGTTCGCGGAGCTGTAACGTTAGCGGGTTCGTTTTCGATTCCGTATGTGTTGGCAGATGGAAGTCCTTTTCCTGAGCGTTCGTTAATCATTTTCATTGCAGCAGGTGTCATATTGCTGACCTTGATTGTTGCGAGTGTATTCCTGCCAATCGTGGCACGGTCGGAAGAAGAGGAAGTGGTGAACAAGCAGGCTGACAAAACGAAAGCTGCTGCCATTCACTCACATCAAGCGGCCATTCGGGTGGTTGAGTCCCAAATGACAGATGAAAACCGGGAAGCGGCTTTATCGATCATTTCCAGGTATTGTACCAAGATCAATGAACTGTCCTATGTAGAACAGGAGAAAGAACCGGCTGCATTAAGGGAAGAAGAGAAGGAACTTCGCTTCAAGGCCCTTGAAGCAGAGCAAAGATTCCTGGATAAACTCATTAAGGATGAAAAAGTGGACCGGGAAACGGCGTATATATGCAAGGAATACATCCAGCGTATGGAAGGTGCCGTGACAAATCGGCTGAAGTTCCGTTTTTTCAGGTCAGTAACGCTTTTCAGAAGAAGTATGTTGAGGCTTTTAAAATTATTTTTCCCTGACAAAAGTAAAATAAGAAAAATCAATCTTGAGAGATTGGAAAGGGTCCGGGATCTTAAAATCAGGATGTATAAAGCTGCCATCCAAGAGATACAAGCCGGAATTACATCCGATAATCATAAGACATCCTCGATGATCATAGAAGAGTATAAAGTGTTGATTTTAAAATGCAAACGTGAAAACAGAGGCCGTACCCCGAGTAAAATGGCCGAATATGAAAGAGAGCTGTTCTATAAAGCGATCCAGGCAGAACGGGACGAAGTGCAGGATATGTTTGAAAAACGACAAATTTCCCGTGATGTTGCCAACATACTCCGCCAGCAAATCAATTTACGAGAAGCACTGACTATCAATGAAAATACACATTGATTATACAGAAGGAGCACTGTCGATATATTCGGCAGTGCTCCTTCCGGTTTGTGAAGGGAATATCGGACGGGGCATCGAATCATTATTGTATTCAATAATTGATGAAAGAGAGTGTGCTTAATGGAAAAGGAAATCGAGACCATAACTTTAACGCCTTATTTACCGGAACATCTTCACCAGCTTTCCCAGTTTTATTTACCGAATGCACAAACCCCTTTTTCAGCTCTGCCGGAAGAGTCACTGAAATATTGCCGGGAAGATTGCGACAGGCACCCTATCGTAATATTGGCCGATGGTATCCCAGTTGGCTTTTTCGTTTTACACATTGGCGAAAACATCACCCCTTTCACCAGCGATAAAAAAGCGATATTGCTCCGGGGATTTCTTGTTGATCAAAAACATCAGGGAAAAGGGATTGCGAAGAAAGCCTTGCAAATCCTTCCGGAATTCGTAAAAGGGATTTTTCCAAACAAGGATTCGATCATTCTGGCAGTGAACATCAAGAACGTGATTGCAAAAACGCTTTATGCGAAATCGGGGTTTCAGGATACAGGGATTCAAAAGGAAGGCAGAAGCGGGTTGATGGAGATAATGGAATATAGAGTGGATGCGGTGAACAAGGATATGGAATAAGGGATGGATAACAAAAATAATTGGCATGTAGACCTTTCCAAAAAGGAGAGGTCTTTTTTGTCCAATTTGTTACAGGTTTCATTAAGAAATCAGTGATTTAGAAGGGCTGCTTTTAATAATGCCGCTGCCTTATGGTACACTTTACTTATTGCAAAATTCGTTAATCGAGGTGTAGTCCTAATGAAAACAGTCGTAGTCGTAGGTGGAGGCATTACCGGATTATCAACCATGTATCATTTACAAAAAACAGTTAAAGCGAGGAGTCTCTCCGTACGATTAGTATTAATAGAAGGAAATGAGGAATTAGGCGGTAAAATAAGGACTGTGCACGACGGTCCTTTTAAAATTGAAGCGGGTGCCGATTCGATCGTCGCAAGGAAACAGAATATCCAACCATTTCTTAAAGAATTGAACCTGGAGGATCAAGTCGTCTATAATGCGACGGGAAAATCATTCATCCATACAGATGGGATGCTGAAGGGAATCCCTGAAGATGCCCTATTCGGAATACCAATGAGTCTGGAGTCGCTGGCGAAAAGTGATCTGGTTTCCGCCCAAGGGAAGGTCGAGGCCTTAAAGGATTTCTACACAAAGAATGAGACATTTACGAAGAATGACTCCATCGGTTTATTTCTTGAAAGCTTCTTAGGCAAGGAATTGGTGCAAAAGCAGATATCGCCTGTCCTTTCAGGTGTTTACTCAGGAAAGTTAAATGAATTGACCATTGCCAAAACACTGCCAGAGATGCTGGATTATAAAAATCAATATGGCAGCATAATACGAGGACTATCGGAAAATAAGCAGAAATACAAAAGCAAGGGAAATAAGAAATTCCTTTCGTTTAAAAATGGCTTATCAACATTGGTTGAACGAATAGAGGAAAGGCTCGATATGGTCGAGATTTTAAAAGGGGTCAGTGTAGATAAAATCGGAAGAAATGATGAGGGGTACATCATTTCATTGGCAAACGGTGAAACGCTGGAAACGGACTTTATCGTATTGAGTACACCGCATACAATTGCCCAGAAATTATTGGGTGATCGGGAGCTGGATGAGGACTTCGACGGCTTGATCAATAGTTCGATGATTAGCGTTTATCTTGGATTCGATATCCCGGACAGCATGCTTCCTAAAGACGGGACAGGTTTCATTGCAGGTGATAATAGTGATTTGATCTGTAATGCATGTACCTGGACAAGCCGGAAATGGGAGCATACTTCTGAAAACAGTCAACTTTTGGTAAGGCTTTTTTATAAAAGCTCTAGTCCGGACTATGAACGATTACAGTCACTTACAAACCAGGAATTGATCTCTGTGGCTTTACGCGACATTAAGAACAGTCTAAGCATTTCTGGGAATCCAATTACGAGTGAAGTGACGAAATGGCATGAAAATATGCCGAACTACCATATTAAACATCCTCAAATCGTTCAATCACTGGAGGCGAAAATCTCCGAGAATTATCCGAATGTATTACTTGCGGGCTGTTCATACAATGGTGTCGGAATCCCGGACTGTATTGCTGATGGGGAAAAGAAAGCGGAAGAGATATGTCTGAAGTTATAAAAGGGGGACTGCCAGGTGGCGGTCCTTTTACTATTGGAAATGTAGCAGGTATAGAGAATAGTTACCCCTCATGATTCTTCCGCGTATACTTCGAATGTGACGTGTTAACCCACTTTTTCTTTCTGCACATCGTACTATAAAAAAACGCAAATTCGTTTGGTGTCCTCTTTCAATCACGTTTTCCAATAGAGGCGCTAGGATATTATTATCATACTTGGTTACAACCGTGCCGACTTCAACATTGTTACTCATCGCACCTATTGATTTACAGTAATCATTTCAAGTCGATTTCGCGGAAATAAAATCATGTTAGAAAGTATCTTTAATTTTAAAACAAGCACAACGTGTTCAGGGGAGACCCCGCCCGCGGAAAGCGAGTGCCTGGAGGGAAATCAATGTTCCAATTCAACAATCACTCAAAAAAACTGTAGATAATTTTCTTTGGGTTTATCTGCAAACTATACTGTAAGGGCAGTCCTTTTTTAACGAATGCTGGAAATTACGTTTGAAGTTTCTGGCATTTCCTGTATAATGATATTCGTAAAAATAAACTGAAAGTTTACTTATATAAAACTTTATCTACTTTGGGTTTACTATAAGTAAACTGATTGAGGGTTATGGAATGCAAATTGGGAAAAAAATAAAGAACCTTCGCTTGAAAAAAGGTTTGACCCAGGAAGAATTGGGCGAAAGAACCGATTTAAGCAAAGGATATATTTCACAGTTGGAAAGGGATCTTAGTTCCCCTTCAATTGAAACTCTGTTCAATATTTTAGAAGTACTCGGCTGCAAGCCGAAGCAGTTCTTCGATGATGAGGATCAAGTCCAAAAAGTAGTGTATGAAGAAGAAGCACAAACATTTTTCATCGATGAAGAACGGGGATACCAAATTCAGTGGCTCGTGCCTGAATCGAATGAAAAGGAAATGGAACCTATTCGTCTGACTCTCCAGGAAAAAGGGGAGTTCAAACAATTTGAACCATCCTTGTCGGAAACATTCGGTTATGTATTAAGCGGAAGAGTCATTGTAAAGCTAGGTACACATACGTATTTCGTCAAGGCAGGGGAATCGATTTATTTTCATGCTTCAGATGAACATCAAATCATCAATGATTTTGAAGGAGCGTCCGAGTTATTACTCGTGGTGACGGAATCATACTTATAGAATTCAAAACAAACCAATCGTTGATGATTGATGAGTAAGGTAATGGAGAGAGGGAAGAAGCTATGGCAAATGGGAATATAATACGCTTCGATCAGGTTACGAAGCAATTTGATGATGAAACGGTGGTTCTCGATAATGTTAGTTTTGAAATCGAGAGAGGGAAGTTCTATACGCTATTGGGTCCTTCCGGATGTGGGAAGACCACGATCCTTCGTTTGATTGCCGGCTTTACGGAAGCTTCCAAAGGTGATATTTATTTTGAAGGAAAAAAGATCAATGATGTACCAGCCAATAAAAGGCAAGTGAATACGGTTTTTCAAGATTATGCACTTTTTCCGCATTTAAATGTGTTTGAAAATGTAGCATTTGGTCTTCGGATCAAAAAAATGAAGAATTCTGAAGTGGAAATCAAGGTGAAGGAAGCACTCAGCTTTGTTAATTTGGAGGGTTATGAAAAACGGGAGATCAGGGAAATGTCCGGCGGTCAGCGGCAACGGGTAGCCATTGCCAGGGCTATTGTTAATGAACCTGAAGTCATTCTGCTGGATGAACCGCTATCTGCCCTCGATCTGAAATTGCGTACAGAAATGCAATATGAATTGCGGGAGCTGCAACAGAGGCTTGGAATCACGTTTATCTTCGTCACTCATGATCAAGAGGAAGCATTAGCGATGTCAGATGAAATTTTTGTCCTTAACAAAGGGAAAATTCAGCAAAGCGGGACCCCTACGGATATATATGATGAACCGCTGAATCGATTCGTTGCCGATTTCATCGGTGAGTCCAATATTGTAAAAGGAAAAATGATTGAAGATTACCTCGTGGAATTCGTAGGCAGACAGTTCGAATGTGTCGACCAAGGATTGAACAGTAATGAAGCTGTCGATATTGTCATCCGCCCGGAAGATTTAGAGATTACTTCGGTCGATCGCGGGAAACTGCAAGTTCGGGTGGACTCCCAGCTATTTCGCGGTGTTCATTATGAAATCAGCTGTTATGACCATGATGGTAATGAATGGCTTGTCCAATCAACGAAAAAAGTGACAGTAGGAGATGAAATAGGGCTATATTTCGATCCGGAATCGATTCATGTCATGCGATTGGGTGAAACTGAAGAAGAGTTCGATAAGCGTCTGGAAGCGTATCACGATGGGGAAAGTCATGAGGAATAAAATATCCCGGAATATTTACTTCATACCCTATGTCTTATGGATTGCTTTATTCGTGATTGCCCCCATTTTATTGATCCTTTACTATTCCTTCTTTGACATTGAAGGCAATCTATCCTTGATTAACTATCAAAAGTTCTTTACGCCAGTATATTTAAAAATGACATTAAGCTCATTTTGGTATGCTTTCCTGATTACGGGAATATCCCTTTTAGTCGCTTACCCGACAGCCTATTTGTTAACGAAAACCAAGCATAAGCAGTTCTGGCTTTTGCTGATTATCGTGCCTTCCTGGATTAATTTACTTTTGAAGGCTTATGCCTTCATTGGTATTTTTGGCACGTATGGTGTGGCGAATGGTTTCCTGGAGGCGGTAGGTATCGGAAAGCAGCAGATTCTCTTTACGGATTTCAGCTTCATATTCGTTTCGGTTTATATTTTCATCCCGTTTATGATTTTACCGATATTCAATGCGCTTGATGAAATGAATCCAACCCTATTGGATGCGGCCAATGACTTGGGAGCGTCCCGATGGATGACATTCCGCCGTGTCATTTTTCCATTGACGTTAGATGGTGTAAAGACGGGATGCCAGGTAGTCTTCATCCCGGCACTTTCATTGTTCATGCTTACAAGACTTATTGCCGGTAACCGAGTCATTACACTTGGTACCGCTATCGAGCAGCACTTCCTTGTAACACAGGATTGGGGAATGGGTTCCACAATCGCGGTATTTCTGATTATTATAATGTTCCTGATTATGTTTGTAACGGGTAACCGAAAGCAGGGTGTGTAAATTGGGCAATAAATTATCACCAATATCAAAAGCGTTTCTCGTTTTGATTTTTCTCATTCTCTATGCACCGATTTTCTTTTTAGTCTTTTACTCTTTTAACAGCGGTGGAACGATGTATGACTTTAAAGGGTTCACGATGGAGTGGTACAAGGAGCTGTTCCAAGATACGAGGCTGTTGATCATTGTATTGAATACACTTGTGATTGCTTTATTATCTGCACTGATCGCAACGATCATCGGGGTGATAGGGGCAATTGGAATTCGGTCCTTTACGAGCAGTAAAGCTAAGAATACGGTATTGTCATTGAATAATGTATTGATTGTCAGTCCCGATGTGATCATCGGTGCTTCCTTCCTGATTTTATTCACGATGGCCGGGATCAAGCTAGGATTCTACTCGGTACTGTTGTCGCATATCGCATTCAGTATCCCGATCGTTGTGCTGCTGGTACTTCCGAAACTTCAGGAAATGAGCCCTACTTTAATTGATGCGGCCCGGGATTTAGGAGCAAGCCGGTGGGATGTATTGACGAAGGTCATCCTTCCATACATCTTACCAGGTATCTTTGCTGGTTTTTTTATGGCATTGACTTATTCACTTGATGATTTTGCGGTTACGTTCTTTGTGACCGGTAATGGTTTCTCCACTCTTTCTGTGGAAATCTATTCATTGGCCCGACGTGGAATTTCATTGAATATCAATGCACTATCGACACTTCTGTTCGTCGTGACACTGCTGTTGGTTGTCGTATATTACTTTATAACTCAACGTGTTAGGCAAACGGGAATGGGGGGGAAACGATGAAAAGGCTTCTCCAAATGTTTTTGCTCATTTCCCTCGTATCCGCTTTGCTGCTATATGCAATTTCAAGTTTGAATTCATCACAGGGATTTACGAGCAGCAATACGCTTACCATCTATAATTGGGGCGATTACATCGATACGGATCTAATCGAACGTTTTGAAGAAGAAACAGGTATAAAGGTCATTTATGAGACTTTCGATTCGAATGAGGCCATGATGACTAAAATCGAACAGGGCGGTACCACTTATGATATTGCCATTCCGTCTGAGTACATGATCGATAAGATGAGGCAAGAAGACTTGCTGGTTCCCTTAGATCATTCCAAGCTTCCGAATTTGAAAAATATCGATGAGCGATTCATCGATCTGCCATTCGATCCGGAGAATAAATATTCTGTCCCGTATTTCTGGGGAACGGTTGGGATTGTTTATAATTCCAAGATGCTCGATGGCAAAGAAATAACGGCCTGGGCGGATTTATGGGATAAAGATTTAAAAAATGAAATCCTTTTGACGGATGGGGCTAGAGAAGTGATGGGCATGGGTCTGAACTCTTTGAATTATTCATTGAATGATACAGATGAAGAACACCTTCAAGAGGCAAAATCCAAACTTGATGCCCTCACTCCGAATATTAAAGCGATAGTAGGTGATGAAAGCCGCATGCTATTGGAAGCCCAGGAAGCGGCAATTGGCCTTGTTTGGTCGGGAGTTGCTTCTGAAATCATGGCTGAAAATGAAGATCTGGAATACGTTGTTCCAAAAGAGGGGTCCAATTTATGGTTTGATAATATGGTCATCCCAAAAACAACGAAAAATGTCGATGCGGCTCACCAGTTCATCAACTTCATGCTGGACCCGAAAGTTGCGGCACAAAATGCTGAATATGTAAGTTACTCGACACCCAATAAAGAAGCACTGAAATATATGCCTGAAGAAGTGGTGAAGGATGAACGTTTCTATCCATCACCTGAACTGACGAAGAAACTGGAAGTATACGAAAACCTTGGGAAGAAAAACTTGGCCCATTACAACGAACTCTTCCTTGAATTCAAGATGCATCGTAAATAACAAAAGAAAAAAAAGCATGGTGTAGGAATTCCCTCCGTACACCATGCTTTTTCGTTTCTGTGTTTCACGGGTATTTGCTCCAAATTCACGAGTAAAAGCCTGAAACTCACGAGTATTTGCTCCAAATTCACGAGTAAAAGCCCGAAACTCGCGAGTATTTGCTCCAAACTCACGAGTAAAAGCCCGAAACTCGTGAGTATAGCTCCAAATTCACGAGTAAAAGCCTGAAACTCACGAGTATTTGCTCCAAATTCACGAGTAAAAGCCTGAAACTCACGAGTATTTGCTCCAAATTCACGAGTAAAAGCCTGAAACTCGCGAGTATTTGCTCCAAACTCATTTGTTACCTATATAAAAAGTTGATATAACGGTATAATATATTTTTTTGTAATGATCAATCAAAATTTTAATGTAAATCTGTAGCAGAATGAATACTCTAAAATATCTGTAGGGATTTAAGTATGTTAGTATAATGATTGAGTTAGTGCATATTGAAGGTTGAATTAAAATCTTAAGGATTAATTAATATTTCCAAGCTATCATAATAGAAAACTTAAGGGAGAGTATTCATGAAACTATTTAGGAGCACGAAGGCATATATTTGGGCAGGGAGCATTTTAATCATTGCCGGAATCATGGCATTTGCGATGATTTCGTCCGCGGATAAGACAATGGCGAGTATCGATGGCGAGAAAATAAATAAGGATGAGCTGTATGACGCACTTGTTGCGGGATACGGAGCAGATACTTTAGACCTGTTAATTACTAATAAATTGGTTGAATTGGAAGCGGAAAAAGCAGGAATTAAAATTAAGGATGAAGAAATCCAGAAAGAAATCGATGTTATGGCTGAGTCCTATGGCGATGAAAAGTCGTTAGAAGAGCAATTGGAAGCAAGCGGTTCTTCGATGGATGCCTTAAAAAAGGACATCGTGGTTTACCTGCAAACGAAAAAACTGGTAGAACCGAGAATTACCGTGACGGACGATGAAATCAGTACGTATTTTGAAGATAATAAAGATACATTTGCTCAAGCGGAACAAGTGGAAGCTAGTCATATTTTAGTCGAAGACGAAAAAACGGCAAAAAAAGTTGCGAAAGAGCTTGCAGCAGGCGGTGATTTCGCTAAGTTGGCAGCTGAATATTCCACTGATACTGAAACGGCGGATAACGGAGGAAGCCTAGGATATTTTGGAAAAGGCGATATGGTAGAAGAGTTTGAAGATGTTGCCTTTGATCTTGATATAAATAAAGTCAGTGATCCAGTCAAATCCGAATATGGGTACCATATCATAAAAGTAACCGGTAAGAAGGAAGCAAAAAAAGCTAATTTAGAAGACAGTAAAGATGTAATTAAAGAAACGCTTCTTTCCGAAAGATTACAAGAGGAATATCCCGTTTGGTTAGCCGAAGTGAAAAAAGACCATGAGATAACGAATAAATTGGAGGGCTCTAACTAAGGTATCAAGTGAAGGATATACTGAAACAAAGAAGCTGAGGCAAAATGCCTCAGCTTTTATTATGGCTTGTACGATTTGGATGTTGATTTCCGCTTCAGGCACTCGCTTTCCGCGGGCGGTCGTGGAGCCTCCTCGGCTTGCGCCTGCGGGGTCTCCCCTAGACGCGCTTTTCCCGCAGGAGTCTCGTACCTTTCACTCCAATCAACTCTGTTTTTAAATTTAGATAAAACCATCCCTATTTAGTTGAAGGTGTTGTTTTGGTTGTTCGGGAACTTCATTGATGAAACGCACATTTTCCGGGCCCATTTTCTCTACAAAAAAAGCTGAGGCATAATGCCTCAGCTTTTTTATATATTAGAAGTTGGATGAAATGGATTTTTGATTGGATAATCCTGATTTTTTAACGATTTCATCACTCTCTTTTTCACCTTTATCATTATCGGATTTCAATGATTGTGATGGTGTTTCTTTTAGCTGCTTACCGGCAACGACCACCTTTGAACTGATGTCTTTTAATTCACTTGTTGCGTCCTTCGCCGTACCAAGTGCATCAGTGGAGATATCCTTTACTTCGGATACTTTACCTACCACGTCTTCATTGACGGTTTCATATAGTGTTTCAACGTCATTGATTGCCTCTTTAATCGTCTCCGTTGCCCCTTTGACTCCTGATACCATCTGTTCCTTCATTTCGCCGGGATTTTCCTTCACCTGTTCAATCATATTCATGGAGTTGTCTTTTAAAAGGACGGCTGATCGCTTTACTTTATTTCTTGTGTTGGAGTCAAGTAAGGTCAACGCACCGCCGACAAGCCCCCCGATTAGAATCCCTTTTAAAAGTTTGCTATTCGTTTGAGTTTCGATAGTTGATTGAGTCATTTATATTTCCTCCTTTAGAATAGTAGATTGTTTGCTTATTTTGGGTTTTCCCTTATTTACCATAAGTTAAACTGGAAATAATAAACTATCACGGGATTGACATAATAAATAAAACAATAGTAATCTACATATAGTTAAATGACTGAACTACTTTTTGGGAGGCGCAACGATGACTAATGAAAAAGTTTCTGGATTGATTGATCGCTATATGAAGGTTTCTTTCTATGTCAATAAGATGGGGGAGCTTTTAATAAAAGATCAGATTTGTGATGTGCTGACGAACGAACAATACTATACTTTACGGTTCATTCAACAAAAGCGGTTGTGTACATCGACGGAAATCAGTGATGCCTTTTATATTAATAAGAGTGCCGTCACGTCCAACATCAACAGGCTGGAAGGCAAAGGATTGATAGAACGGGAACAGGACCTGGTTGACCGAAGGGTCTTTCACTTGAAGCTTTCCAAAGTGGGGGAAGCGTTGTTACAGGAAACGGAAAATAAGATTCATAAATTGGTAGAGAGCATCATGACGAAATTCGATTATGAAGAGATTGTTAAATTCCTTGATACATATGAGAAGCTTTCACAGATTTTCATTCAAATGAAGAATGAGGAATGGGAGGAAATATAAATGAGGGGAATCATAAAGGGAAGATGGCTGGTCATTATCGCTTGGGTTGCAATTACGGCAGCGTTATTGTTTGCGGCACCGAATATGGCGGAGCTTGTCCGGAATAAGGGCCAGCTGGATGTACCTGCAGAGTATTCCTCTGGAATGGCCAATGAGCTAATGAAAGAGATCCAGGATAAGGATGAGTCACAAGTGGCTCTCGTATTTCATGGTGATAAGAAGTTATCTTCCTCGGAATTGAAAGAGATCGAGGTAGCGATCCAAAAGCTTGAAAAGAATAAAGCAGAGCTTGGCATCAAAGAGGTCATGACCCATTTTAAAGACCCCTCGCTAAAAGGTCAGTTGGTCTCGGAGAATGAATCAACGGTTTTGACATCCATCACGATGGTCAAGGGGGACCGGGAAGCTAATGAAGTGATCGATGCCCTTTATAAAGAGTTGGAACAAGTGGAAGTCGAGCATTATTATACAAGCAGCTGGATGATCGATGAAGATCTTAATGCCAATTCCCAAGAGGGGCTGAAGAAAACTGAAGGCATTACGGTTGTCTTCATCCTGGCTGTATTGTTGATAGTTTTCCGTTCAGTGGTGACACCGATCATTCCGTTAGTAACTGTCGGTTTCACTTATTTATGTTCACAATCCATAGTCTCATTCCTGGTGGATAAATGGGACTTTCCGATTTCGTCTTACACCCAAATATTCCTGGTAGGTATTTTATTTGGAATCGGGACTGATTATTGCATCCTGCTTCTTAGTCGTTTCAAGGAGGAGCTATCGTCTCGGGAGTCCTTGCCTGAAGCCATCGTGGAGACATACCGAACCGCCGGTAAGACTGTCTTATTCAGCGGGCTGACCGTAATGATTGGCTTTGCGGCAATCGGTTTTTCTACTTTTAAGCTCTATCAATCTGCGGCGGCCGTTGCCATAGGGGTTTTCATTTTAATGATCGCCCTTTATACGATCGTTCCATTGTTCATGGCGGTTCTTGGCAAGAAGCTATTCTGGCCGGCGAAAGGGAAGCTTGCGCATAGTGAAAGTAAACTGTGGGGAATTCTTGGTAACTTCTCTTTGAACCGCCCATTATTGGCGCTTATGATCGTCGCAATCGTCTGTGTCCCCTTTTTGTTTATGTATGATGGGAAGATTTCTTATAACTCCCTTGAAGAAGCGGGTGATGATGTTCCTTCCATCATGGCATTTAATATCATTTCCGATGAATTCGGTCCGGGACAATCGATGCCAACACAGATTGTCATAAAAAATGACGAACGTATGGATTCGGAAGATTACGTCGTACTTGCTGAAAAAATCAGCCAGGAAATCGTCAAGGTGGATGAAGTCGATATCATTCGATCCATGACCCGCCCGACAGGTGAACCCATTAAGGACTTATTTGTCTCCAATCAAGCCGAAACTTTGGAAAAGGGAATCGGGGAAGGAAATAAAGGCATTAAACAAATCAGCGATGGATTGAAAACGGCAGGCAGTGAGCTTTCCGATTCAGGACCGCGATTGAAGCAAGCGACAGACGGAATAGGCGGGCTCATATCCGGGACCAATGAATTAAAGAGCGGCGTAGGTCAGGTGGAGAAGGCGTTAACAAGTATTGAAGCAGGCATTCGCGATGGGTCTTCAGGGACTGGGGACATAAAAAACGGATTGAATGAGGTTAAGTCAAACTTGGAGAAGCTCGCCACCGGAAGCGGACAGCTACTCGAAGGCTACAAACAATCAGCTAATGGGTTAAGCGAGCTCACAGGTCGATATAAAGAAATTCAAACAAACCTTACGGGCGTATCACAAAGCCTTGCCGGTTTAAATCCTTCCTTTGAGCAAATGGAAGCCACTTATCCAGAATTACAGGCGGATCAGTCCTATCAAACGATCAAGCAAACAGTTCAAGGGGCACAGGGTGGCTTGGAGCCCATGGCAGCAGGCCTTTCAGAGCTCAATAGGAATCTTGTTTCAGTGTCCGGCGGTTTGAATACGGCGAACGAAAATATGGAAGAGATCGTAAAGGGTCAAAATTCTCTTGGGGAGGGCCTGAACCAATTGATTTCAGGTGTCGGCACTTTACAAAAAGGTTTAAGTACCATGGCCAATGGTCAGGGGGAAGTCATAAATAATCTGTCAGGATTTAAAGGAGGCCTTACCAGCTTAAGTAATGGGCAGCAAGAACTCCTAAATGGTTTTTCAAGCCTCGGCGGACAACTTACTGATTTGACTGATGGCTTAAATGAAAGTGCGGATGGTCTGAATGAAGTCCATGATGGACTATCGTCCGCACAGGGTTATTTATCAGGGCTGGCAAAAACGGATAAAACGGTAACAGGCATGTACATTCCCAAAGAAGTGGTCGAAAGCGAAGAATTCGGGGAAGCATTGAACGCGTATTTATCTGAAGATGGTAAAATCATGACCATGGATGTGGTATTCAAGGCGAATCCATATTCCAATGAAGCAATCGAGCAAATCGATTCTATTGAGGCAACCGTTGAAAGAGTAACGAAAGATACAAAGCTTGAAAACGCACAGGTGACGATAGGGGGAATCACAAGTACACATCATGACTTGGGCATGATGTCTGAGGAGGATTTCTCAAGGACTGTCGTTTTGATGCTTTCGGGTATTGCAATCATTCTCTTTTTCATGCTGCGATCCCTGGTCATGCCGGTCTATTTGATTGTGTCGCTCGTTTTGACTTATTATACAGCGGCAGCCATTACAGAGTTGATTTTTGTTAATATTCTCGGTTATGCCGGCATCGGCTGGGCAGTTCCTTTCTTTGCATTCGTCATCTTGATTGCTCTTGGCATTGACTATAGCATTTTCTTGATGGATCGCTTTAACGAGTGGAAAGATAAGCCGGTCAAGGAAGCGATGTTACTGTCAATGAGAAAAATGGGAACGGTGATCATCTCGGCGGCTGTCATTCTGGGGGGAACCTTTGCTGCCATGATGCCAGCAGGAGTTTTATCACTTTTGGAGATAGCCACTTTAATATTGGTGGGGCTTGCTTTATATGCGTTTGTCATATTGCCATTGTTTATACCGGTTATGGTTGCAACGTTTGGAAACGCGAATTGGTGGCCATTTTTAAAAAATAAGGAATAATGGGGAGTACCCCTTAAATTAAAGAAGGCATCCGCATGGATGCCTTCTTTAATATTTCATCATGACCGCTTTATGAGGAACATAAAAGCTTATGTATTCCTTTTTGGCTAAATCGAATCATAATTGGGGGATTCTTGTTTTATATTTCGCGATGATCTTTTGATTGTGTTCATCTGCCCCTTCGATATTACTGCTTAGGAATACGGGAGGGGTTTCCCCAGATTCAATAATCGTTTGGATGACTTGCGTGAAAACCATATTGAGGAGAACGGCCCCGATCACGGTCGATCCGGAACCAAAAGATATATTGTTTGATTTCAGTAATGTGTCACCTTTGGCAATATGATTGTCTATGACCAAATCAACGACATCGTGGAGATAATGCTTCTGTTTATGCCGTGAAGAACAACTTTTTGCATACTCCGGTGATGTTAGTCCAATGACGAAGGCCCCTTTTTCTTTTGCGCCAATGGCGACATCTATTGGAACGGGATTTACGCCGGATGATGAAATGACGATACAGACATCACCAGGACGGATATCCTCATCATGCATGAATTTCTCTGATAGGCCATTTTGCCGTTCAAGTTGGGATGACCTTGAAGCTCCCTTGAAAAGCATCAAATCTTCAACGAAAATGGGACGAATTGCGGCTAACCCACCCGCCCGGTAGAATACCTCTTCGGTCAAAATGTGAGAGTGTCCGCTTCCGAATAGATGGATGATTCCATCTGACATCACTGCTTTTGAGATATGTTCCACAGATTCCTTAATTGATTGCTTTTCCTGTTCTCCCACAATTGAGAGTAAAGCCTGCACTTCTTCAAAGTATGAGTTCATATATGTGACCCCTCCGATTACCTATCGCAATTAAAAGACTATAGTGATGAAAATATTCAATTTTATCTGCTTATGGTTATCGTGAACTTATACCTGTCCGCACGATAAGCCGATTTAACATATTCAAGGGGAGTTCCGTCTATTAGGAAAGTATGCCTTTTAATGAATAATATGGGTGAGTGCTTTGGAATCGCTAAATGGGTGACTTCCAATTCAGAAGCAATCGATGATTCCAACGTTTGTGTAGCATAATCTATTTTTAGTTTAACGTAATTCTCTACATATTGGTAAAGGGAAAGGTTAATGATTTCTTCCGTCAATCCTTTAATTAAATTGGCGGACATGTACACGGTCTCTAATGCCATTGGAACATCATCAGCCAACCGAATGCGTTTTATTTCATATACGGGAGCATAAAGGGAAATGTGCAATTCACTGGCAATTTTCTTATCAGCCGGAATGATTTCAAAACTCAGCAGCTTACTGCTTGGTTTTAATCCCCTGGCTTTCATGTCCTCGGTGAAGCTGGTCAGCCCATTGAGCTGCTGCTCCAATTTCTTATCGGCGACAAAGGTTCCCCTTCCTTTTTGACGGTATAAGTATCCGTCATTCACCAAATTATTTATGGCTTGCCGGACGGTCATCCGGCTAATTTCGAATTGCTCGGCATATTCACGTTCAGATGGAAGGGCATCGTGCGCTTGGAACTCACCGTTTTCTATTTGTCTTTTTATTTGTTCTTCGATTTGAAAATAAATCGGAAGAGGTGAGTTTTTATCAATCATCGACTTTCGCTCCTTTTAAGGTATTATCACTCCGGATAACGCTTTTTGGTCTGCGATAATTGTAACATTATTATGTTTTTTTAGGATAGATGCAGGGAACTCCTCGGAAATGTCACCGTGTAACAATTTCTTCAGTGTTTCGGCTTTTTCTTCACCAGAAATCAGCAGCAGAATTTCTTTGCTTTTCATGATTGTGGAAATGCCCATCGTAACGGCATGTGTCGGAACTTCGTCTATGGAATTGAAATAACGTGCATTCGCTTGGCGCGTTGAATCTTCAAGAGTCACGACATGTGTACCGGATGTGAAGGGAGTTCCAGGTTCATTAAAACCAATATGGCCATTTTGGCCAATACCTAGTATCTGAAGATCGATTCCTCCTACGGAATCAATCATTTCGTCATACCGTTTACATTCTCCGTTGGTGTCATCGGCCGTCCCATTTGGCAGGTGAGTACGCTCTTTATTTATATTGATGTGAGTGAATAAGGAGTCATCCATATAATAATGGTAACTGTTTGGATCATTTGGTTTTAAGCCGATATACTCATCAAGATTAAAAGACGTTACATTTTCGTATGAGGTATGATTACGCCCGTGATCTTCAATCAAATTATCATACATACCTTTTGGGGTACCGCCCGTTGCAAGGCCCAATTTGATATTTGGATTTCCTTTAACTTTTCCGATCACTATTTCTGCGGCTGTCTGGCTCATTTCTGCGTAATCCCGCACTTGAATGATATTCATTTTACATTCTCCTTTTTAAAAGCTAAATTTCCTCTGCAAAACGTCATTTCAACGTCCAAGCGGTCATTCAAAATTACAAGATCCGCGTCTTTACCGACCTGGATGCTCCCTTTTCTATCAAATATCCGAAGCTGTTTGGCAGGGTTTTCTGCCGTCATTTTTATAATGTCAGTCATGGAACAGTCGGTATATTCCAATGTATTTTTGATGGCATCGTTCATTTTCAATATACTTCCGGCCAGTGTACCGTCTGAAAGCGTTGCTCTTGTTTCGTCAACATTAACAGGCTGACCACCTAAATCATAGGTACCCTTTTCAAGCCATTTGGCACGCAGCGAGTCCGTTATCAAGATCATGCGTTCACTGGTTATTTGGTTATATGCCAGTTTTACCATTTCCGGCCTGCAGTGAATGCCGTCAGCAATAAGTTCAACATATAGCTCGTCTCGAAGATAAGCAGCTCCCAAAACACCAGGTTCGCGGTGATGGAGTCCACGCATCCCATTATAAAGATGTGTAACGTGGGTAGTACCTGCCTGTATTGCTTCATCTATTTGGTTAAATGTTGCATCTGAATGGCCGATGGAGGCCACGACGCCAGTCCCTCTTAAGTGAGCGGCAAGATCTAATCCATTTGGTTGTTCAGGAGCAAGCGTTACAAGCTTGATTTGATTTTCGGCCATTTCCTGCCACTTTTTAAATAGAGTGACATCAGGATCAACGATATACTCCTCAGGCTGTGCTCCTTTACGGGCAGGTGAAATGAAAGGACCTTCTAAATGGATCCCAACTATTTCAGCGTGTTCCTGAGTTTGATTTTCGATATATTTACCAGCATTAAGAAGTGCTGATTCAATAGCTTGGGTAGATTGGGTCATTGTTGTGGCCAGAAAGCTGGTGGTTCCTTCTTTGGGAAGGGTCTCTGCCATTGTGGATAATGCTTCATGTGTGGCATCCATTGCATCGGAATTGGATGCCCCATGAATATGAATGTCGATCGCACCGGGAATTACCTGATAATCCGGTGAAAGGGTAATTACCTTGGCATCATCGTCCTGTTTGTATTCGCTGACTGGACCAACTTCGGCAATTTTTCCATCCACGACTTTAATGTACCCATTTTTGTATGTTTCCTTTTCGCTATGAACTATTAGATTATTAATAATGAATGTTTTCATACATAATCCCCTTTATGAAAGTAAAACTTAATGAATGAGTCATGAAATGGTCTCATATATTTTGCCCTCATTTTATCGTTTTTATTAAAAGTTGTCTAGACCAGTTGAGAGGGAACCGGATAAAAAAGATATTTTTGCTTTATTTTCGAAGAATATAGTATACTTTCAAGTAAATTGGTATAGACATCTATATATTTTTTGTGCTAGTATAAGCCAAAGAAAAGTTATTATATTGATAAAATGAAAACGCTTTATACGTCTTTTCGTTCTGCTGAATTAAAAGAAGTTAGGAACAAGGGAGATGAGTTCGATGTTAAATTTTTTACAAAAGATTGGGAAAGCTTTGATGTTACCGATTGCTGTTTTGCCGGCAGCGGCTTTATTGCTTCGTTTAGGGCAACCGGATTTACTTAATATTCCATTCATGGCTGCCTCGGGACAAGCGATTTTTGATAACCTTGCCATATTGTTCGCTTTAGGTATAGCGATTGGATTATCTAAAGATGGCAGCGGTGCTGCGGCATTAGCGGGTCTTGTTGGTTACTTTGTATTAACGAATGGTACACAAGCGATTAATAAAGATATCAACATGGCTGTATTAGGCGGTATTATATCAGGTATAGTTGCAGCTCTTCTATATAATAGATACTCCGACATAAGACTCCCTGAATGGCTTGGATTCTTTTCAGGGAAACGATTCGTCCCGATCATCACTTCGCTAGCGATGATTATACTTGCGGGAATATTTGGTTTTGTTTGGCCGCCGATTCAAGATGTAATCAATAGTGTTGGAGACTGGATTACGGGTGCAGGGGCCTTGGGTGCCGGCGTATTCGGCGTATTGAATCGCTTATTGCTTCCAGTAGGATTGCATCATGTCTTGAATAGTATGGTTTGGTTCGTTTTTGGTGAATACAATGGAGCGACAGGTGATATAAATCGTTTCTTCGCAGGGGACCCGACTGCTGGGCCCTTCATGACCGGCTTTTTCCCGATCATGATGTTCGGCCTTCCAGCTGCAGCATTAGCCATGATTGCAGCTGCTAAAAAAGAGAAACGTAAATTGGTGACGGGGATGCTTGTTGGGTTGGCTTTCACTTCTTTCCTAACAGGAATCACTGAACCGATTGAATTTCTGTTCATGTTCATCGCACCGGTGTTATATGTAATACATGCCCTTTTAACCGGGGTCTCTCTGGCGCTAGCTGTTATATTGGATATCCATCATGGGTTTGGATTCTCCGCAGGAGCCATTGATTATTTCTTGAACTTTGGTATAGCGCAAAAACCGCTATGGTTAATCCCGATTGGATTGGTATACGCGGCAGTTTACTTCGTGATTTTCTATTTTGTCATCAAGATCATGGATTTAAAAACACCTGGCCGTGAAGATGATGAGGAAGTTGTGGAAGAAGAAACCATTGTGAAAACAGGGGATAAATATACCGATATGGGATCGCTTTTCATTCAAGATCTTGGCGGTAAAGAGAATATAATGCTAATTGATAACTGTGCAACGCGCTTGCGTTTACAAGTGGCCGATTCAGGAAATGTGAATGAAGCAGCCTTAAAAAGGCATGGTGCGCGCGGTGTCATGAAGTTGAACAAATCGAGTGTGCAGGTCATTGTTGGAACGAATGTTGAATTCGTTGCAAATGCAATGAAACAACTTGTCAAGAATGGCGTCGACCCAAGCAAAGTGAAAACAAGTCCATCTGCACAAGTGGCAGAGGATGGAATGGAAGAAAACCAAGCTTTGGGTGCAATTGACTTTGTCCTTCCAATTGAAGGAACCGTTTTACCGATAGAACAAGTTCCCGATCAAGTGTTTGCGATGAAAATGATGGGGGATGGCTTTGCTATCGAGCCAGCCAATGGAAAACTAGTATCCCCAATCGATGGGGAAGTTCTAAGTATCTTCCCGACAAATCATGCACTGGGATTGAAAATGGATAATGGTCTGGAAATTCTGATCCATGTTGGCTTAGATACAGTTAAGTTAAATGGAGAAGGGTTCACATCCCTTGTGCAAGAAGGTCAAAGAATAACAAAAGGAACACCTCTTTTGGAAATTGATTTAGATTTCATAAAACGGAATGCACCATCAACGGTCACTCCTATTATATTCACTAACTTACCAGAAGGAACGGCAGTGAAATTGCAAAAGCCAGGGATCCAGAAACAAAATGCACCAGATATCATCCAGTTGGAAAAACTATAAAACGTGTTAAAAAGGGATGTCGACATTGTCGACATCCCTTTTTAGACTTTAGTCAAACTCGATGAAAAGCGAGTTTGCCTGCAGTTTTTTTCTTTGAAAGAAGATCCAGCAGAAATCCGGTGATCCGGATAGGGCTGCTTGGTACAATCATCATTTATACATTGATTAGCATTGTCGGCATCCTAGCCAGCATTCTGGGGGCAGTGGGCATTAGCTCGATGGGAACGAATGGGGAGCAGCATGTAATTTAACATCCTATCAATTTGCTCTCCTCGGTTCTGTGGCTTTGCTCGTCATAGCCCTATTATTTGCGATGTGTTTGCACAAGGATGATTTTATTTTAAGGCCAAGATACCGAAACAGAATATGGCTAAATCCCTTAATGTAAAACCAGGTCAGAAGCGGATAACTGTGATTTGCCAGTGACCTCCCTCTCATTTTTCTAGCAGTAAAGGGACTGCCTACATAAAATATTAATTAAAGATTGGATTTGCGGCTCACTACCATATATAAAAAAGAGCCTGTTCGATTCGAACAGGCTCTAAACATTACATTAGTCTTTTAAACACGTTAAGCATTCGAGCAAATGCCGGTTATTTCTGAAGCATCGACGATACGCTGAACTTCTGAACCCTCTAGTGTCTCTTTTTTCAATAGCTCTTCAACGAGCTCTTCATACTGTAAGCGATTCGAGTCAATCAGCATTTCCGTTTCTTGAATCGCTTTCGTGAATAATTCCTGCATCTTTTGCTCCTTCTCACCTTTATTAAAGGTGAGGGTAAATCCATCTTGAAGCATTCCGGTATCGACCATTTGTTCCAGTAGATGTTTCGCCTGCTGTACATCTCCGCCTACACCAATGCTATGTTCTCCTAAATACATTCTTTCCGCCACGCCGCCTGCTAAGATCATTTTGACTTGATCAAGCAATTCACTGGCTGTTGCCAGATGGAGTTCTTTTGGTATCGGCGCTACATATCCAAGGGCTTCCCCACGCGGAATGATGGTCGCCTTTCGAACGGAACCCGGCTTTGTCAAAGCTGCAATCAGGGCATGTCCACTTTCATGAATGGCCACACGTCGCTTCGTATCCGCATCATTCAAGGTACGTGATGTCGCTCCAAGTATCGTACGGTCAATGGCGTAATCAAGATCCTGTTTACGAATCATATCCTGTTCATTCCTCAGGGCATGACGTGAGGCAGTATCGAACAGGGAGCTTAAGTCAGCGCCGGAGAAACCGGATGTACTTTCAGCCAACTCATCCAGGGAAGCCAGGACATCTGTCGCTAGACGCTTTCCCTTCGTATGGATATCGATGATTTCCTTTCTTCCTTGTGTATCTGGAAGTGGGACTTGGAAAGAGAAATCGATCCTGCCCGGACGTAGAAATGCCTCATCGAGCATATCTTTCCGGTTGGTCGCTGCAATGAATAAAATGCCTTCATTTGGATGGCCTCCATCTAATTGCACAAGCAGTTCAGTTAACGTTTTTTCGCCTTCTTCCCCGCCATGGGCTTTCCTTTTACCAGCCAACGCGTCCACTTCATCGATGAAAATGACAGCTGGCGATTGCTTACGTGCATTTTGGAAAAGGCTGCGGACACGGGCTGCACCTACTCCAACAAACATTTCGTTGAAGGCTGAACCGCTCGTTGAGAAGAAGTTTGCACCAAGCTCTTTTGCAATTGCCTGTGCAAGCAGCGTTTTCCCCGTTCCAGGGGGGCCATATAATAAAATGCCTTGAGGCGGCTTAATTCCAATTTTAGCTGAACGTTCAGGTTCCTTTAGTGTAGTGAGTGTCTGAAGGATTTCCTGTTTGATTTCGGATTGCAAACCGCCTACATCATCCAAAGTTATCTCTGGCAGGGGTTTCGGGGTGGAAAGGCTTTGTTTTTTGCTGCCGATCCGCAATCCGCCCTTTGATTTTTTCTGTATAATGACACCGGTTGTGACGAGAGCCGCCATTAATCCGCCTAAAATCCATAATGCTGATTTATTAGTTGATGAAAAAGAATATTGAACGTTATAAGTTTCGACAAGTTTATTGATCATTTGACTGTTGGGAGGAATACTAGAAACGTATTCTCCATCCGGTGTGGTGATATGAAGAGTGCCATTTCTCTTTTCTTCAATGGTGACAAGGGCTCCATTTTGGGCTTTAATCGTCTTTTCTACCGAAGAAAAGGGAATGACCATTTCCTTTGACTGAGTAACAACATACCAACTGATTCCAGCAATTATCACAATGAGAGCCGTAAGGAACGGCAGCAATTTCGAAACTAATTTAGAGTTCGAGTTCAATTTTTCATCTCCTTTAAGAATATATATTAAGTATAAAATTTTTAAACATGTTTTTATACCTTAAATTAAAGGTAAATAATGTTAAGGTCAAGAAATAATATTTATTATGAAAGTTTAAAGAGTCCGCAATTAAGAAATATTTAATCTAACCGGCATATTAGACTTTTTAAATGCGAAATGCTAAAGTGAAATGGTCTAAGTCATGAAAAAATAAAATGGTAGAAGAGTGTGAAGTTTTATGAGTAAATTTATAAAAGACTATATGATTACGATGAAGGATATCGTCAGAGAAGGGGATCCCATTCTGCGTCAGGTAACGGATGAAGTTAGCCTGCCGATTTCGGATGAAGATCGTGAAACGTTGGAATGCATGATGCAATACCTGAAAAATAGTCAGGATCCAAAACTCCAAAAGAAGTTCAACTTGCGTGAAGGAGTTGGATTGTCTGCAAATCAGATAGGCTTGAATAAACGCATGTTCGTCATGTATTTTCCCGATGAAAAAGGGAAGCTGTTTGAATATGCCCTTGTGAATCCGAAAATCATCAGCCATTCCGCCACAATGATCTATTTACCGCAAAGTGAAGGCTGCCTTTCTGTCGACCGTGATATTAAAGGATATGTACCGCGTTATGAACGGGTTAAAATCAAAGCTTTGGACGGTAATGGTGAGGAAATAGAGATGCGGCTGAAGGGCTTTGCTGCAATCGTGTTTCAACATGAGTTAGATCATTTGAACGGGATGATGTTTTATGACCGGATCAACACCGAGAACCCTTTCAAGCTTCCTGAAAACGTGGAAGTGAAAAGTCTGTAAAACCCAAAAAGGCAAAGCGCCATGCTTTGCCTTTTAACCGTTTTATGGCTGAGGAAACATATCCTCTTCCATATGCTTCAGCAAATCACTGAATATGGCCAGGCTCATTTGCTTGTACCCTTCTGAAGTGAGGTGGATGCCATCATCGCTTATCAAGCGACCCAAGTCACCGGAGGATTTAATATAGGAACGGACATCGATCAAAGGTACCTTCAGTTCCTCTGCAAACCTTTTCAATTGGCGATTATACATCCCATGCCAATGTTCAATACCACCGACATGGGAAACGAAATGCCCGATTGAATGACCGAACTTATCGGTGATGGATTAATAATACCTAGCTGGATCAAGTGGCGGGAGAGTTAAAAGGTAAGGCGTTACATGCTTATCTTGAATCTGCTTGACAAGTTGTGTGATATTTTCCAGGTAACGTTCGATTGGAACGATTGGCTCATGGACACCTTCTGGATTCTTGGCTACTTCGTCCCAATGGAAGTTACAGTCGTTGCCACCGACCTCTATTAATACGATATCGGGATTTTCCGACATGACGTCTTTCTCGATCCGGCTAACCAACAGGTCGGAGTTATCATTGAAAACCCCTTTATTCAAAACTTCCACGAATGGCAAAGATCCTGTTAGCTTAGCTAGGGAGTTCGGATAATTTTCTTTAATGATGCGAAGGCGCCCCCTAACATAAGAAATGCCTCTGGTTAAACTGTCTCCAAAACATACGATCTTCAAACTTCTCACCTCGGTATGGGAATGTGTTACTTATATTTTAGTAGTGGAATGATTTTTCGGCAATTTTCACTCCTTTATGGAAGGGAGATGAAAATAACAAAAAGCGCTGGAAGTGCAGCGCTTTTGTTTATTGTAAGTATTCCTTTTTTGAATGTGTTTCCACTCTTGTTTTTCCCATGAAGAACACAGTGATGGCTGCAAGACCGATCGGAATGAGAGCCAAGGTGAATATCATTGAAATCGAATCGGACATCGCATGAACGATTTTATTCAGGATAAAGTCCGGAATCTCGGCACGTGCGTCCGATTGGAAGAGCTGGCGTGGGTCCTCCGTCAATCCGGCCGTATCCGGACTTCCTTGCATTCCTTTAAACGCCTCCGTCATTTTACTTGTGAATACATTGTTCTGAATCGCTCCATAAATCGTTACACCGAGTGTCATCCCAAAAGAACGGAGGAATGAGTTTGTTGAGTTGGCCGACCCTCGGAATCTAGGTTCCAAGTTGTGAATGGACGCAATAGGCAGAAGGGAAAAGGAAAAGCCCATGCCAAATCCAGTCAAAATCATGTATAAAGTTAATAAAGTCCTGCTGGTATCAGGGGTGATGGTCCCTAATAAAAGCATTCCTGCAAAATAACAGATGACGGAAATCACCATTAAGTTGCGAAAGCTTGTCTTTGTATTGAATATCCCGCCAACTGCACTGCCGAACACAGAACCAAGCATCATGGGAGTCAGGATCAATCCGGCATTTGTTGCGGAACCACCGTAAACTGCCTGCACAAAAATCGGGATATAGACGGTTAAAATAATGAATGTACCGCCATAAAGAATGGCTAAAATCTGAGAAGTGGCAAATAATCGCCTTTTAAACAGCCATAATGAAATGATTGGATCTTTCGCCCTTTTTTCAAAAAAGAAAAATGAAACGAAGAATACCACAAAACTGGAAAACAGGCCTATGATGGGAGAGGAACTCCAGCCATACTCCCCGCCCAGTTCGAGAGCAAACATTAAGCTGATAACGGCAATGACGAGAGTTGCTGCGCCACCCCAATCGATTTTTTGCTCTTGGGTGTTGGGTGACTCCTTGTAATAATTCCAGATGAAAAATAAAGAAATGATCCCAATCGGAACATTGACGTAGAAAATCCAGTGCCAGCTAGAGTATTCAGTAATATAAGCACCTAAAAGTGGCCCCAAGACACTTGAGGCCCCAAATACAGCGCCGAAAAGGCCAGTTAATTTTCCGCGTTTTTCAGGTGGGAAAATATCAAAAATGATCGTAAAGGCTATAGGCATCAAGGCGCCTCCGCCTATCCCCTGGATTGCACGAAAGATGCTTAACTGCACTATGCTCTGGGCCATGCCACATAATGCGGAGCCGATCAAAAAGACTATAAGTCCGAAAATAAAAAACCTCTTTCTTCCATACATATCGGAAAGCTTA
The DNA here is from genome assembly GCF_044762675.1 of Peribacillus sp. NPDC096448. Lineage (NCBI taxonomy): Bacteria > Bacillati > Bacillota > Bacilli > Caryophanales > Bacillaceae > Peribacillus > Peribacillus sp. NPDC096448. Next base: position 60,190 of record NZ_JBIWEU010000015.1, read on the forward strand.
CCGAATATCGGCATACTTGCCATCGTGGCGACCATATAGGCAGATGTCACCCATACAAACTTATCGAAACCGCCTAAATCAGAAACGATCGTTCCCATCGCAGTCGCAACAATCGTATTATCCATTGCTGACATCAAGATACCCAGTAGTAAACCGGCAACAATGAATTTTTGTTTTTTTTGAACGTTCATTTATTTTCCTCCTTATATCAACCAGCTCATGAATTTCCTTTACATGGTTGAAGGGTAAACGTTAAGATGAAACAAAACATTTATCTTGATAATCAAGATAAATTTAAGTGTAAAAGGGGTGGCATTTTATGTCAAGTGATAATGGGCGGAATTCAGCTCTGTTAGAGAGTTTAACACACAGATTGCAGCGGTATGGAATGAGATCCGTATTATTTCAACAAAATATGGCCCAGAAAATAGGGGTGTCCCATACGGACTTAAAGAGTGCTGAAATATTGAATGAAACAGGACCCATTACCGCCGGTGAATTATCCAAAATTACAGGATTGAGCACGGGGTCTGTTACGGCACTGATCAATCGACTTGAGAAATCCGGTTATGTTAAAAGAGAACGAGATCAATTGGACGGAAGAAAGGTAATGATTGTGCCGATACCGGAAAGACAGGAACAGATTAAATCGCACTATCAATCGCTCTCTATGGCCACAAAAGATTTGTGCTCAGCTTATAATGAGCAAGAGCTAATATTGATCAATCAATTTGTTGAGGATATCACAAAAATCATGGATAAAGAAAATGACAAGTTAATGAGTGAGCGTGAAAGGTAGCTGATATGTTAGGCTATCCTTTTTATTTTTAGCCAGCTGGGAGCTGCTTATCCTGCGAAAACAAAAGGGATAGAGGTTGATTCTTTTTAAAGAGATTGTCCCGTTTTCATTCACTTCAGGTATCGCAAGTAATACAGACAAATACGATCGGCTCCTTCCCGTTTGCAGAAACGATAGGTCTTTATCCAACAATGGAAACACTGGTGCCGCAAGCGGTATTAATTTTGCTGATTGCATTGGCAACCATTTGGGTCAAAAAGAGTAATTCCTTACGTGCAACCGAATAATAAAATGGGACTGACGCATGTCAGTCCCATTTATGTGTGGTATTAGCGTAGAGATCGGCGATAGGAATATTGCTTCCATTGATAAAGGATGAAGCAGCCGATGCAGAACCCAAGAATGGCTATTAGAGAAGCCATTCCGACCGTCAAGGTGAATATATAACCGGTAACTTTCCAACCAAGCAAAAAAGAAGTGAATCCAAGTCCTAAGCAAACGACTGCTATGGCCTGGTTGAATTGTTGCTGTGAATGATCTTCGGGAATATAATCGGACGGTTTCTTTTTAAGAAAGAGCTTTGCAAGACGCATCACTGGATTGAAATTAAAGAGAAGACCCAAAAGCCCCGCTGTTAAAGGAATGGCTAATATCCATATTTGTCCCGTTATTAAGGCGGTGGCTACGCTTAACAAAATGACCCATTGATTCGTTCGTACTAAGGGACGGGGAATGGAGCGACTTTCACTTGTCATAGAATACCAACCTTCCTGATGTGTTTTGTTACATTTTATCTTTATTTTAATCACTTGTGAAGTGAAAGGTTAATAAAACAAAAGTTATTCTTATTTATAATTATTTTAATTTAGTATTGATTATTATTATAAAATTAGTGTAATATGTATAACAAGAATTTAAATTGAGGAGGACAGTATAAATGGTAGCAAAAGTTTGTGAAACATGTGGAACACCAATAAAAAGGCTAAAGCATTCTTCCTTATGCCAATGCGGTCCTAAGATATTGAGCAATCAATTCTCAGTTAAAACAAAAAAATAAATCCATGGATTCAATTATAAATTAAACCGATTATTCAATTAATCGGTTTCAGACTTTAGACAATTTTATCGAGTTTGTCTAAAGTTTTTTTATGGCTTGTACAATTTGGACGTTGATTTCCGCTCCAGGCACTCGCTTTCCGCGGGCGGTCCGCGAGCCTCCTCGGCATGCGCCTGCGGGGTCTCCCTAGACGCGCTATTCCCGCAGGAGTCTCGTACCTTCCTCTTCAATCAGCTTTGTTATAGCATTTCGTTAGTAGCTATACCTGAGGAGTTGAAGGTGTTGGTTTGGGAACATCATTTGATGAAAGATGCTTTTTCCGTCTGCATACTGTGGGTCCGGTCTACATGATTGGGCCTATATTTTTTTATGGCTTGTACAATTTGGACGTTAATTTCCGCTCCAGGCACTCGCTTTCCGCGGGCGGTCCGCGAGCCTCCTCGGCATGCGCCTGCGGGGTCTCCCTAGACGCGCTATACCCGCAGGAGTCTCGCACCTTCCTCTTCAATAGCTTTGTTATAGCATTTCGTTAGTAGCTATACCTGAGGAGTTGAAGGTGTTGGTTTGGGAACATCATTTGATGAAAGATGCTTTTTCCGTCTGTAAACTGTGGGTACGGTCTACATGAACGGGCCTACATTTTTTTATGGTTTGTACAATTTGGACGTTGATTTCCGCTCCAGGCACTCTTTCCGCGGGCGGTCCGCGAGCCTCCTCGGCATGCGCCTGCGGGGTCTCCCTAGACGCGCAATTCCCGCAGGAGTCTCGTACCTTCCTCTTCAATCAGCTTTGTTATAAAATTTAGATGCAAATCATATTGATAAGTTGAGGGTATTGCTTTGGGTCATTTGGTTCAGGAACATCATTCGATCAAAGTCACGTTTTCGCAACCTCTTTTGTCTACAAACTGAAACCGATTATTCAATTAATCGGTTTTTGTTTTTCCAATGGAGGGTAAAGAGGGTAATAATATTTTTCATTTCAATTAAAATAATGTACGATTATGGAATAGAATAAAACGTCATGAAGAATAGACATATTTTAAATTTGTCTAAACCATAACGTGATGGTTAGGAGGGGATTATGTTGGGAACGAGACTTTAAAAATTGGCGAGTTGGCGGAAATGGCGAACGTTACGAAACGAACCATAGATTATTATACGAATCTTGGCTTGCTTAAAGCAGAACGTTCCGCCTCCAATTACCGTTATTATTCAGTTGGTGAACTAGAAAGGCTCCGCCGTATCGAAGGATACAAAAGAGAAAACCTTTCATTGGAAGATATTAAAGAAATACTTAAAAAGGATAAGGAAGCCGCATCAGCAATTGAGGAAAAAGGTCTTCAACTCAAGAATAAAATGGATGGCCTTAACGAGGAACTCCAGGAATTCATCAGCTTGATTGAAAAGGACGGAAAAAGTGAGCTTCTTCTAAAAAAACAAATATCCCGTGAAAGCATGGCCTTGATCCAATCATTACTAGTGTTGCTCGTATGATTAAAATTTATCTCTATAGTTTTATGCACAAAGGTGCATATTAACGATATAGGCTAAATGGTTTCGGTTCATGTTATAAGGCAAAAATCGCTTTTTAAACGAAAATAACCATTTATACAGGAGGTGCTTGGGATTAAGCCGTACATGTCTAATCCGAAGGTCAGAAGGATTGGAACTATATGGCGAACCCGCACATATTGGAGATTTTTATAAAATTATTAGCAGTAGCTGCATTAATAGCATTAACCGCATTTTTCGTTGCATCGGAATTTGCAATCGTGAAAGTAAGAAGTTCCCGGATCAATCAATTAATTGAAGAAGGGCATAGAAATGCCCTCGCAGCCAAAAAAGTGACATCGCATATCGATGAGTACTTATCTGCCTGTCAATTGGGAATTACAGTAACCGCCTTAGGTTTAGGGGTGTTGGGTGAACCCACGGTCGAGGCGATCTTGAAACCATTGTTCACTAAATGGGGATTAGAGGAATCTGTCAGTCACATCATCTCGTTCCTGATTGCGTTCGGTTCCGTAACATTCCTTCATGTTGTAGTCGGCGAATTGGCACCGAAAACGGTTGCGATTCAAAAGGCAGAAGAGGTAACTTTGCTTTTTGCAAAGCCGTTAATTCTCTTTTACCGCATTTTATACCCATTCATATGGTTACTGAATGGCTCTGCGCGTCTTCTGACAGGCATTTTCGGATTGAAGCCAGCATCTGAGTCAGAAATGGCCCATTCCGAAGAAGAGCTGCGCATCATTTTATCGGAAAGCTATAAAAGCGGTGAAATCAACCAATCGGAATACAAATATGTAAATCAGATATTTGAATTCGATGAGCGTATTGCCAATGAAATCATGGTTCCGCGTACGGAAATGACCGTTATCGAAAAAGGCATGCCATTATTGGAAGTTGTTGAACTGATTCAAGAAGAACAATACACAAGGTATCCGGTCATAGACGGTGATAAAGACAATGTCGTGGGGATGGTCAATATCAAGCGACTTTATACAGCGACGATTACAGAAGAAAATGTAACGGCTTTGACGGTGGATTCCTTTGTAACACCCATCATCCGTGTTCTTGAAACGATCGCCATTCATGATCTGCTGCTGAAAATGCAGAAAGAACGGATCCATATGGCAGTTTTGACTGATGAATATGGCGGAACAGCTGGTCTTGTAACGGTTGAAGACATCCTTGAAGAAATCGTCGGGGAAATCCGAGATGAGTTTGACCAGGATGAACGTCCGCTCATTCAAAAAGTTGATGAAGGGCATTATGTATTCGATGCTAAAACATTGGTTGAAGACGTCAATGATACCCTTGCGATCGATTTGCCGGAGGAAGATATCGATACATTGGGAGGATGGTTCCTGACAGGCAGATTTGAAATTGCTGTCGGGGATAAAATTGAATACGCCGGATATGAATTTACTGTAAAGGAAATGGACGGCCACCATGTTTTATATGTTGAAGTGAAGAAGATTAAATAAACAGGATCACACCAAAAGCCGAAAGTGGAAACTTTCGGCTTTTATTACGTACGAACAATCCATTTGGGTTTTTATGACAACGGTTTAGGCAGACTGTTACTTAATTGGAAAAGGAAATGATTTTAAATAATAGTGTAGGTAACTATTTTAGCATGGAAAATGTTAAAATTGACTTTGAGCAATGAAACTACCTATATATCCATCCAAAATTTCAAAGAATATAAGGTGAATTCTAGTATTTTGCAATGCCGTTTATTTCGGGCTGGTATAAATAAGTATTGAAGGTGGGCGGGAAAATGGGTTTTAAGAAAAAGCAAATGTTAGGATTTGGTTTAATCTTGCTTTTCTTGGCTATTTTACTTTCTTTCATGATGTTTACGCTAAACAATTTAAAGAGTAGCATGACTGAAATAGTTGAAAATCGCTATGAAAAAGTTCAAACTTCGATGGAAATCCGTCAGCTTTTTTCTAGGTCGGACCGTGAGATTTTGTTTGCAGCTAATGATGCAAATACAGAAGAAAGAGCAGAGAGCCTCGAAATCATCAATGAGAATCATAGTTTGATTGAATCAAAAATTGCCGGGTTATCAGGTTCGTTAAATAAGGGGAAAGCAAAGCAACTATTGAAAGAGTTCGAGACTCAATATGCCTCTTACTCCATAACGGAGGCTGAGATCATCCAAAAGATAAAATCGGGAAACTCATCTGATAATCTTTCAAGCCTGATGGATGACCAAAGGGAAAAACGAACGAAAGTCATCAGTACGATGGATGAATTTAAGGATTACCAAGAAGGTGTCATGAAAGATACATTAAGTAATTCGAAACAAACCTATGAAGATATGATCGGTTTTGTAATTTTTGCTGTGATCCTCAGCATTTTGGTCATTTCCGTAACGGTTGTTTGGATGATTCGCAGCACATCGAAAGATCTGCAATCAATTACGAAGGTCATCAAAAATATCGATTTTAAAAATTTGTCGGTCATACCTAGAATTCCGGTTCGGACCACTGATGAAATTGGTGATATAGCGCGATCGTTCAATGATATGGCGGAATCGCTTGAAATCTATAACCAAAAAGAAAAAGATTTCACTGAAAAGATCAGTGAACAGAACTGGATCCAGACCCGTGTGGCAGATATAGCTACCATGTATCAGCGCATTGTTGATGTGGAAGTTCTTGCTGACCGGTTCATTACAAGGCTTGCACCGATGATGGGAGCTTCACTTGGAGCTTTTTACGTCAAACGGGGTGAGGGTGTAGATATGCGCTTTGTGAAGCTTGCCAGCTTTGCTGGAGATGGCGAAGATACGGGCAGGCGTGAATTCCGTCTTGGCGAAGGTTTGATCGGCCAATGCGCCCTTGAAAAGAAATCCAAAGTCATTGAAGATATCCCTGGAGATTTTCATTTGGTTACGACAGGATTGGGGGAAGTCAACCCGAAAAGCATTGTCATTGCGCCAGTCGTTTTTGAGGATGAAGTGGTGGCGATGGTTGAACTGGCAAGTTTGGAGGCCTTTACGAAGCTGCAAAAAACTTTCCTGAACCAGGTTCTTGATACTCTGGGCATCACGATCAATAATGTAGAGGGCCGGATGGAAATAGAGCGTTTATTGAAAGAATCACAGGCACAGACCGAAGAGTTACAGGCTCAATCGGAAGAATTGCAATCACAGTCAGAGGAAATGCAAGCCCAATCGGAGGAACTGCAAACACAGGCTGAAGAGTTGCGAATGATCAATGAACAATTGGAAGAGAGAAATCGTGAAACTGAAGAAAAATCGAAAGAGCTTCAAGTCGCTAAGCTGAATCTAGAAAAACAAGCGGAAGAATTGAAGTTAAGTTCAAAATATAAATCGGAGTTCATGGCAAATATGTCCCATGAATTGCGGACACCGCTCAATAGTATCCTGATTTTATCAGAAATGCTTTCAGATCCGAATGATAGTAAATTAAATGAAGAGCAACTGGAATTCGCCCGTGTCATTAATTCATCAGGACAAGACTTATTAACGTTGATCAATGACATTTTGGATTTATCAAAAGTTGAAGTCGGAAAGCTTGAAGTGGTCTTTGACGAAATGAATTTGAGTGAGCTTCCTGAGTTATTGCACCGTAACTTCGATCATGTAGCGAAGAAAAAGAACATTGACTTTATAATCGAAAAAAGTAAAAACGTTCCGGATATTTTCTTTACGGATGAGCAACGCTTCCAGCAAATTTTGAAAAACCTGTTATCCAATGCATTTAAATTCACGGAAAAAGGTTCTGTATCTGTCCAAATCAAAAAAGCTGATGAAGAAAATGTGGCACAATGGATACAGACAAAAGGTGCTAGCAATTGGGTTGAAATTAAGGTGACGGATACTGGTATCGGAATATCAAAAGAGAAGCAAAAACTTATCTTTGAAGCATTCCAGCAAGGTGACGGAGCTACAATGAGAAAATATGGCGGTACAGGACTTGGGCTATCGATTTGCCGGGAGTTTGCCAAACTTCTGGGAGGCTGGGTCATTGTAGATAGTGAAGAAGGGCAAGGCAGTACCTTTACTTTCTTTATTCCAAGCATGCCAGAGGGCTTCAAATATGTCGACGAAGCGATAGCTGCTTCCCCGGAAGTGGCAGCAGCTAACCACGATGATTCTGCCGCGCCTTTTGGCGATCAGGGAGAACCGGATGCGGTTATGATGGATGAAGAAGATCGGGATAAGGCCAAACCATTCTGCAATAAAACAGTACTGGTCGTCGATGATGATCACCGTAATATATTTGCTCTGAAGAATGCGCTGAAGCATGAGGGGATGGAAATCCTTACAGCTGAAAACGGCTACGAATGTTTGGAACTCCTTGAAAAAGGAAACGATATAGATGTCATATTGATGGATATCATGATGCCGGGTATGGACGGTTACGAAACGATGACCAGAATTCGCGAACAAAGTAAGTTCGAGGATCTTCCAATCATCGCGTTAACTGCGAAAGCGATGAAAGGCGATAGGGAAAAATGCCTGAAGGCCGGCGCTTCCGATTATGTCAGCAAACCACTAAAATTGGATCAGCTGCTATCCGTCCTAAGAGTATGGCTGACTAATTGATTGATAGTACGGGTAAGGAAGGATTTACATGAAGGATACTTTAACGATTGAAGAAAGAGAAGACCTGGAAATCGAATTATTGTTAGAGGCCATTTATTCCGTTTCTGGTTTTGACTTTCGCAAATATATGCGTTCTTCAATAAAAAGAAGAGTTGAAAATAGAATGAGACTGGACCATGTACGCAGGATTAGTGGAATGATAGAAATGGTTTTATATGAAAAAGGGTATGTCGAGAAGCTTTTGAAAGATTTTTCAATAAATGTCACTGAAATGTTTCGCGATCCGGAGTTCTTTAAAGCCTTTCGTTTAAATATTGTACCGCTCCTGAAAAAACTTCCAGAAATCAGAATTTGGCATGCAGGCTGTTCGACCGGTGAAGAAGCCTTTTCCATGGCGATCATCCTCAAGGAAGAAGGACTTTATGATAAGGCGAGGATATATGCCACTGATATGAATGATGAAGTCCTCCGTCATGCGGAAAAAGGGATATTACCTTTAAATAGAATGCAGTCTTATACGAAAAACTATCTGCAAGCTGGAGGTAACCAGGAATTTTCGGAGTATTATACAACCGATTATCAAAATGCTTATCTTGATTCGAGCCTCCTTAAAAACATTGTGTTTTTCCAGCATAATTTAGTTACTGATGGTTCGTTCAATGAATTCCATATCATCATGTGCCGGAATGTGATGATTTACTTTACCGGTGAATTACAGACCTATGTTAATCAGTTGTTTTATGACAGTCTTTGTAAAGACGGCTTCCTTGCGGTTGGCAGTAAGGAGACACTTCATACATCATCCTTTTCGGAAGATTATGAGGACTTTGACTCAAAGGAACGAATTTATCGGAAATTGTAAAGAGAAAGAGTTCGCATATAAGCGGACTCTTTCTTTTTTAATTAGTGAATTATTTTTCACTTTTTTGCATTTCAATGTTTAAGATATCGGAAGAAGGGGTATAAATAATGAGTTGGTCTCCATGCAGAATCGCGACTGTGGTTTATTATTATTAAAAGAGACTGAACTTAGTTATAATATAATAGAAAAATCCCTGTTAAGGGAGCTTTATTAAAGTACTGTTCCATATAAAAAAGATAAATGTTGCCGCTCGATATAAGCCAAAAGGGGAATGGAAGAATGACGATTTTAATCGTAGATGATAATCAGGTTAACCTTTTCGTTATAGAGAAAATTCTAAAACGAGCTGGCTATACGGATTTTCTATCATTAACTTCAGCTGTTGAGATGTTTGAATATTTACAGGTGGATAGTCCGCAACCTAAAGAGACTTCAGTTGATATCATTCTGCTTGATATCATGATGCCGGAGATCGATGGGATAGAGGCGTGCAGGAGACTTCAAAGTATTCCTCACCTTAGAGATATACCCGTCATTTTTGTGACCGCCCTTGAAGATTCAAACAAGGTGGCCGAGGCACTTGATGTTGGCGGAATTGATTATATAATGAAGCCCATCAATAAAATAGATTTACTTGCGAGGATTCGCGTGGGGTTAAGACTTAAATATGAAAAAGATTGGCATAAAATGCAGGATGAAAAAATCCGCAATGAATTGGATCTTTCCATGCAGGTTCAAAGCAGCTTATTAAGTGAACCCATTATAAATGACCACTTAACTATAAGGGCATCATACTTACCTGCGAATAAATTAGCAGGGGATATGTACTATTGGCACCGCATCGATGAAAACCGGTATGGGATCATCCTGTTGGATATGATGGGGCATGGCATATCAGCCTCACTTGTTTGTATGTTCATTTCCTCCGTATTGAGGGATGCCATCAGGACACATACGGATCCAGTGGCAGTAATAAACGAAATGAATCGCTGGATGAGTACCCTTAATAAAGAAGATAATCAAGTGCATTATTATTTTACCGCGATTTATATGATCATTGATACAGAGCAAAAGACAGTGGAATATGTGAATGCCGGACATCCTCCAGGATTTGCTTTAATGGACGATGGAAAAGTGGTCTCTCTTTCAAAAGGGACATGTCCTGTGGGTTTCTTCGCCGAGATGAAAATAGAGAAATCGGTCATTCATTATGAAGAGAAGATTCAGCTTATGCTATTTACGGATGGAGTCATGGAAGCAATAGATCGAGAAGGGACGGAAGGACTCGACCAAATAAAAGAAGCGGTCTCGACAAGGTGGTTTGATTGTAAAGAATCTCCCCCTATCGATTTTTTGATGTCACCGGAAATGCAGCAAGATCAACCTGATGATATGTGTGTTGTTGTTATTCAAGCAAATTGAAGAAGGAAGAGGCGGCAGATTATCTGCCGCCTCTTCTCTATAAAAGGGGGTCCCTTTTATATGAAATGAGAATGTTCGTTAAGAGAGTGAATCCTGTATTCGGCTATTTGAGATTAACGGTCATTTTTCAATTTACTGATGCTATCTTGGAGATTGCCTTTTAATTTGTCGACTTTACCTTCTGCTTGTAAGTGAGGATCATTTTTCGCGTTCCCGACTTGGTCTTTCGTTTCACCTTTAACTTTATTTACAGCACTCTTTACTTTGTCTGATAAACCGCTCATTATATGTTACCTCCTTTTTCTTTATATACTGTGTTTACCCATGAAGTGTATGGATAAACCTGATTTATATGGAGAAAGGAGTTTTAAGAAGCGATTATTGCCCTTTTACTTAACCTTTGAATGAACTGAGATGAATGTTCAATGATATGATCTTTGTCATGATCCAACGAGGCCACATGATATGAATTTTCAAGGGGCACCATCTTCTTATCACCGGACATGACAGTATCATAAATCTGATAGGAACACGAGTCTGGTACAACGTGATCTTCTGGAGAATGGAAGATAAGTATCGGGCACGAAACGTTTATTAGTTTTTGACTGGTATGTTCCATTATATCAAGCAATTGATTAATCGCTTTTGACGGTACTTGATCATATGTGATTTCTTTAGTTGTATTGTCTTTTATGTCAGGATTGCCTTCGGGAACGAAGCGTGGAACCGATTGGTTACGATATCTTTCATATTCAGGAACTTGGAGAGCGGCGTTAATGGTGAGAATTCCATCACAAGCCACTTTTGTCGCTAAATCGAGAACAAGGGCGCCTCCCATTGATTGTCCGATGGCGAAAACGTGGGTGCAGGTTCGCTTTAATTTTGCATAAGCCATTTCAACATCTTGTATCCATTCCTGATAATGACTTGTTTCCATTTCATATTCATCCGTTCCGTGTCCCGCCAGTCGAGGAGCGAAGACAGTAAAGCCTTTGGCGGCGAATTTTTCACCTAAATACCTTACGCTTTGTGGCGTTCCGTTAAAACCATGGCAAATAAGAATGCCAATAGAATTGCCGGGTAAGTAAAAAGATTCCGCACCTGGTATTACCATTGCTGCTGTCATATTCCCATCTCCTTTGAGTTAGCTTAGTTTGTTAAAAGAAAGTTTTAATAAAATTAACTATTCCGATTATTTTACTTGGTTATATAATAGCATAAGGAAAATTATGAAGTCAACTTGGCTATATTCCAAAACTTCAATATCATTAAGAAGCACTAAATAGGATATAAAGATACTTACCAGGTCAATTTCGTGTATGGTTGCCATTCTTTCTATTATATAAGTACTGTCTTGGAATTGTTGATAAACTGAAGAAGCTAATGACCGGTAATATATAAATATAAGAAATGAAGAAAAAGCATTGACTTTAAAGTGAAATGGGATTAATATAAATAAGCACCAACTAAGACAAACGAAAAACTTCATCGCTTTTGGCTGATTGCTGAAAGAAATAATAACTATTGACTTCTTACTATGAAAATGATAAGATGAAATGGTCGCTGAAAAACACAGCGATTAAAAATAAGTTAAAAACTTCGTAGAAGTTGACAACTAATCAATAAGATGTTATGATGGATAAACAGCCGTTCGAAAGGACGATTGTAGAAATTGCTCTTTGAAAACTGAACAAAACAAAGCGCCAACGTTAAATTTTAAGTGAGCACACACTATCAAAAAGCAAATGAGCAAGTCAAACATTTCTTCGGAGAGTTTGATCCTGGCTCAGGACGAACGCTGGCGGCGTGCCTAATACATGCAAGTCGAGCGAATCGATG
>NZ_JBIWEU010000016.1:0-41643 GCF_044762675.1 Peribacillus sp. NPDC096448
TGAAATTAAAAGGCATGAGCCCAGTAGATTACCGGGTTCATGCCCTCAAGGTTTCCTAATTAAATAAAGTGTCTAACTTTTTGGGTTCACTTCATTAGCGGAATGGTCTTCTTTTTTTAACTTGTATTGCCTTTTCTCCTTAAGAATCCAATTGTTGTACTTGAAATAGGTTGTAATAATGCCCTTGCTTTTTCATAAGTTCTTCGTGTGTTCCCATTTCGGTAATTTCCCCATTATCGATATGAATGATCCGATCGGCATGCGTGATGGTTGATAACCGATGGGCCACGATGATCGTGGTCCGGTTTTTCGCCAAAATGTCCAGCGCCTCCTGGATATAGTGTTCACTTTCCAAATCCAATGCGGAGGTGGCTTCGTCGAGAACGAGGATTGGAGGGTTTTTCAAAAATACCCTCGCAATGGCCACCCGTTGCTTTTGGCCACCGGATAATTTTACTCCCCGCTCCCCGACTTTCGTTTCATACCCTTCTTTTAGACTCATGATGAAGTCATGAGCATTCGCCGCCTTTGCCGCTTCAAATACTTCTTCATCACTTGCATCAGGTCGTCCCATAAGAATGTTGGCCTTAACCGATTCACTAAATAAGATATTATCCTGTAGAACCATTCCTATTTTATCTCTTAGGCTGCGGACTTGATATTTACGGATATCCATCCCATCCAATAATACCCTTCCCTCCGTTACATCATAGAAACGGGAAATCAAACTGACGATCGAGGATTTCCCGCCGCCGCTCATCCCGACAAGTGCAATGGTTTCCCCTGGTTTAACATCCAAGTTTATATGTTTTAAAACGGGTGCCTCTTTCTCGTCGTAAGCAAACGATACATCCTGAAACGTTATTCGGCCATCCACATGCTTCAGCTCTTTCGCCCCTGGTTCGTCATCGATATCATACTTCTCATCCACAAACTCAAAAACCCTGTCCATGGACGCCAATGTCTGGGTCATTGTCGTCGAAGAGTTAACTAAACGTCTGAGGGGATTATATAGCCGATCAATGAAACCGACGAAAGCAACCATGGTGCCCAGTGACAATTGTTCATGAATGACCTGATAACCGGCAAATCCTATCACGAGCAGGGGGGCAATATCCGTGATTGTATTAACGACAGCAAATGACTTGGCATTCCAGCTCGTATGCTTTAGGGCCTTATCGAGGAAATTCTTGTTCTGCTTTGCAAACAATACCTGTTCCCTGTCTTCAATCGCAAAGCTTTTGATGACTGACATCCCTGAAACCCGTTCATGAAGGTGACTCTGTACATCCGCTAACGCTTGGGACCGAATCCTTGTATAAGTTCTCAGCTTGCCAAAGAAATGCTTAATCGAAAATGCGTAAAATGGAAGCATGATGATGGATACAATGGTTAACTTAACGTCCATTGTAAACATGATGACTATCACTATGATGATCGTTGCGATATCGAGCCAAAGGTTCATCAGACCCGTGATGACAAAGTTCTTCGTTTGTTCCACATCCGTGATCATCCTCGAAATGACTTCGCCCACCCTTGTATTGGAATAATATTTAAAACTCAATTTCTGTATATGAGTGAATAAATCATTACGAATATCATATAAGATTTTCGTTCCGGTCCATTGAGCGAAATATTGACGGTAATACTCAATCGGCGGCCTGACTGCAACGAAAATGAATATCATGATGGCCATTGCCCATAAAAGGCGTTCGGACTTCACGGCTTTGGACAGGTCACCGTTTCCGATGATGTCATCCACTATATACTTACTGAGCAATGGAAGCAAAAGCGGAATCGCGAACTTTAGCAATCCAATCAGTACCGTCCCGATTATCTGCCATTTATATGGTTTGACGAATTGCAAATATCTCTTAATGCTCCCCACGGGATTCCTCCTTTTCTTAATCAATAATTCCAAATGCTAAAAAAAGCCCATAACAGTCAATTGGGAATCTTATATGCACTATTCAATTATATTTTCTTTTTCGATAATTAACTATCAAAAGGATTACTTTCATAAACATTTGTAGGAGGTTTAATGGTTCCTGCATTCTTGAAAGATTGAATCAGTCGTGTAGTTACGATACACAATGAAAAAGCCTGCCATATTATGCAGCAGGCCTTTTCTATCATCGATAGGTTAAAAAGCGTTCATACCAACTATCAATAAACTCTGCGGAGAATGGTCCTTTTCGCTGGCGTATCATATAAATCAAATAGTCTACGTTCTGTTTCAATATTGAATCGATGGCATCCGGGTAATTCATTTCTTTCCGATGCCTTTCATATTCATCCTCATCCAGCAAATTAAACGTCATATCTGGGAATACTTTAATGTCCAGGTCATAATCAATGTATTTCAATGCTCCCGAATCGTATGTGAACGGCGAACTGATATTGCAATAATAATAAACCCCGTCCTCTCTCAACATACCAATAACATTAAACCAATACTTTGAATGAAAATAGCAAATCGCCGGCTCTCTCGTAATCCAGGTCCTTCCATCTGATTCCGTTACCATAGTACGGTCATTCGCTGCTATCACCAGATTTTGGGTCCCTTTTAAAACGGTTGTCTCTTCCCAGATACGATGGATATGTCCATTATGTTTATAGCTATGGATTTGGATTTTTCCTCCTTCGGCAGGAACAATCCCCATTAATCTCTCCCTACTTTCTATAGACACCCTGACAGCGTACTGTGCCCTATTCCGTTTGCAGTTGTTGTGTGTATTTAAAATATATACTTTTTTCCATTTACCCTATATTCCTATATTATAGCGATTTATTCATAAATTTAAAACAAAAGTGGCTAATCTCCCAGTGAAAATGTGTAAATAAGTCGAAAAAGTCTGACCATCCACCCATTTCATCTAAGAAATTAGCCGGTTATTTATCGTATGGCTGCCTGTCCTTGCTGAAAATAACGGATGACTTCTTCCGTTTGCTTTTCGAACATATCATGGATACTTTTCAATTCCTGCTTTTTAAGTTGAATCTCTTCCTGAATGGTGACCGCTTCACTCTCCTCTTCAAGGGCAAGGAGCTGCTTCTCTATATCTTGGCATCTTTCGATTTCGGATTGTAAAAGTAAAAGCTTATCCATCGTTTTCAACTGGTTGTTTATAAGCCGGTTAAATTCCTCCATGAATGCACCTTCCTAATCTGTATTTTTTCTATAGTATGTATATTCTATTTTTATCAGCTTTCTCCTTTGACATAAAATGTAAACACAACGAAACATTTGTCGAATTCAATGAAAGGCAAAAAAAAGCACCCTTCATAAGAAGGATGCTTTTCATCGGCAATTAGCCTTGGCTTTTATTGCTTTGAGATTTTTGGTTTTGTTGTTTCACTTCTTGAACGTTAGTTTCAGAAGCAAACTCTGTACCGAATTGGCCTTGTGCTTGACCTTGGCCTTTTCTTTGTTGAGATTGCGCGTTTTGTTGTCTCACTTCTTGAACGTTAGTTTCAGAAGCGAATTCTGTACCGAATTGGCCTTGACCTTGCTGAGATTGCGCGTTTTGTTGTCTTACTTGTTGAACGTCAGTACCTGCTTGTGATTTATTCATGTTTTTAGCCATTGATATCACCTCCACGATAATAAGATAACCATTATCCAGGAGTGCTATCCAACAAAAATCATTTAAATTTTTCCAGTTACATTAAACAAGCAATGAAATGCCTCCATCAACTATTACGGTTTGTCCACGAATCATCCCGGCTCCATCGGAAATTAAAAACAGGATGGTATTCACCATATCTTCCACCTCGACCATCCGTCCAGCGGGAGTCTGTTCTGCCGCCTCAGCAAGCATTTCATCCCGATTCGGGAAAGACTTCAGGGCATCCGTATCGATCACACCGCCTGAAACGGCATTGACACAAATATTTTTAGCAGCCAGTTCGACCGCTAAATATCTTGTCAGGGCTTCAAGCGCAGCTTTGGAAACTCCAACAGCTGTATAATTTTTCAAATAGCGAATGGATCCTAGTGAACTGATGCTGACGATTTTTCCCCCGCCGTTCCTCTCCATTAATTTCGCCGCTTCCTGTGCGCAGAAAAGGAGTGCTTTTGTATTGATGTCCATGGTCCAGTTCCAATGGGATTCCTCCAGCTCCATCAATGGACGCTGCACTCCTGAGGCCGCATTATTGATGAAGATATCCAAACGTCCGTAATAAGCATCGATTTCCTCGAACATGCTTTTCACTTTCGCAACATCACCGACATTTGCCTTAACTACAAGGGCTTTTCGCCCCAACGCCTCAATTTCGGCTGCCACTTCTAATGCTTTCGACTTGCTCCGGGCATAATTAATAACGAGGTCGTAACCTTCCTCCGCAAGCCTTATTGCCGTGCTTCTGCCTAAACCTTTACTGCTACCTGTAACGAGTGCCACTTTTTGTTCCATTCGTTTATTCATCCTTTCTGAGTAAACACCGAGTAATAAAAATCATTTTTTTAAGGAGTGTTACTGTTATGTATGTTGGACGTGATATGACTGAGTTGTCGATGATGAAAAAATCGGATTGGGAAAATGGTGAACTTGCCTATTTTCATCACTCCCTTCAACAAATGGTACCTTATTTAAACCAAGAAGGACAGACTATCCATAGCGAAATCATCAAAGAAATTGAAAATAGAGGCGGACTTAATAGGCAGGAAGCCGATTATACCCACGGAACGCAAACCAGTTACGATTGATTTTATACGGATATGGCTTCGAAAATCAACAAAAGGAAGAGGATATCTTAGCGGATATCCTCTTTTAGCATAATACCACTAGCGCGTTTTTTATTTATTATCAGACGTTATGGACATTGGGCAAATCAGGGCTGCCCCTAAGAATTACATTACCGAATTCTTTTTTCATTCTGAAATGCCCCTGCCTGTTCCTAAGGATTTACAATACGCCCCCCATGTATGAGTATGATGATTGAACCCTTAATCGTTATTCAATACACTCTTTTTCTTTATACGCCTTCATCATTTTTTGGTGGGAAACCGGAAATGCTAACTGCTCCATTTCTGCTTCACTCACCCACTTAAGTTGCTGTTCACTTAATGTCTCTTCACTGATGGCTTCTTTGAGCACTCCGATATACGTGTCCACTTTCCAAACGAGATGTGAGAAAACATGCTCAATTCTCACAAGTGATTCAGTGATTTCCGGTTTGACGCCATACATTTCCTGAAACCGGCTCGCGAAGAATTCCCTCTTATGCAAAAGGGTTGAATGATTTTCGAAATTCGGGTACTCCCAAAGATTTGCAAGCAATCCTTCTGAAGATCGCTTGTGAATTAAAAATTCACCTTTTTCATTCGTTAAAACGGCAGCTACAATTGGTACATCCCGCGTTTTTTTCTTTTGGATTTTTACCGGTAATTCCGACTGGACCCCAGCTTCAAATGCTAGACAATGACTTTGAACGGGGCATAATAGGCAAGCAGGCTTACCTGGTGTGCAGATTAATGCTCCAAGTTCCATCAAGGCTTGATTGAAGGCTGAAGTATGTTCATGATCGATCAGCTTTCTGACGGCAGCTTCGAATGTTTTTCTTGTCTTCGGCTTTGCTATGTCTTCATATATCATTAATATCCTTGATAAAACACGCATGACGTTTCCATCAACGGCTGGCTCCGGCTTGCCGTATGCGATACTAAGAATCGCACCAGCAGTATAAGGGCCGACACCTTTCAATTTGGAGATTTCCTCGGGATCATCCGGTACGATCCCATTGTAGGATTCCTTCACTTCCTGAACGGCACTATGCAGATTTCTTACACGCGAGTAATATCCCAGCCCTTCCCAAGCTTTTAGGATTTTCTCTTCATCGGCATTGGCAAAATCCTCGAGTGTCGGGAACCATTCCACAAACCGGTTGAAATAAGGAATCACCGTGTCCACTCTCGTTTGCTGCAGCATTATTTCAGAAACCCAAACGCGGTACGGGTCCTTATTTTCCCTCCATGGCAATTCTCTTTGTTCTTCGAGAAACCAGGAAACCAAATCTTTTTGAAATTCATCGATTTTTATTTTTTCTATTGTTGGGATCGTTATTTCTTTCACATCAGTTCCTCCAAAGATGTTACACTCTTATCAAAATTGGGAATACCTATAGTAGGCCATTCTTTTTTTAATATCATGTTCATATCCATTTATTTGTAACGGGTCACTTGAAATAAGTCAAAATTATATTCATTTGATGGTTAATATATAAATACGGTATGATGAAAGAAGACCATTTTTTTCAAATTGTGGCAGGGAGGTTAGTTTTTTGGATACAGGTACTCACTTTGTCATGGGAATTGCTCTTGGAGGTCTTGCCACATTAGATCCCGTCATTGCGCAGAGCCCAGTTACTGCAAGTGCAGTCATAGCAGGTACGATATTGGGATCACAAGCTCCGGACATTGACACCGTTTTAAAATTAAGGAATAACGCTGTATATATACGTAACCACCGTGGAATCACGCATTCCATACCCGCTGTTTTACTTTGGCCCTTGATTATCAGCGGAGCAATTTTCGCCATCATACCTGAAGCAAATTACCTTCATCTTTGGCTTTGGACCTTTTTAGCCGTATTCCTTCACGTATTCGTGGATATATTCAATGCTTATGGGACCCAGGCTCTTAGGCCGATATCATCAAAATGGATAGCTTTAGGGGTCATCAATACATTCGATCCGTTCATTTTTGGAATACATGTTGCCGGACTGATATTATGGGGCTTTGGATTTCCTCCAGGCTATTTATTTCTTTCCATTTATGGAATACTCGTCATTTATTACATTTCCAGGTTCAGGGAACAAGCTTTTATAAAAAAAGTGGTCAAAAAGCAAATTCCTGGAGCAAGGAAAATTCTATTATCACCGACCATGCGTTTTCACCGCTGGAAAATTGCAGTGATTACTGAAAAGAATTATTATGTGGCACGGGCCGATAATGGATATGTGAAGATTCTTGATACGTTCGATCGAGTGCCATTGCCTGAAAGTGAAATTCTCGAAGCCGCCAAGAAGGATATCAACTTGGCAGCCTTTCTGTCCTTTTCTCCGGTTTACCGCTTCGAAATCGAACAGATAAAAGAATATTATGAAGTCCGTTTCATCGATTTAAGATACCGCAGCAATGGATATTACCCGTTTGTGGCCGTGGTCCATTTAGACAGCGAATTGAATATCTTGAATTCTTATACCGGCTGGATCTTTAGCGAAGCGAAACTGCAGAAGAAATTGAATATTATTTTGTAGTATATTGAAAAAGAGCTGATTCCAGGGACCCCCTCTGGAATCAGCTTTTTTTAATGCAGTCGATTCTGCTGATTTAATAACTGTTTATATTTAGGGTTTTTTGCAATGAATTCGTGGAATTGCTCTCCGTAATTATCAATCCAGGTCCTTACAACGCGTGATGTCATTTCTTCTCCGGCATATTCATGCCCGGCCTTTGCATAGGTCGCCTCGAAATCTTCCCATAATAATTCCACCCAAGTCAAAGCTTGCTCATACGTGATGTGTTCATTTTTCTCAAGCAGTATCTTGGTTAATCTTTCATGGTAATCATTCATTAGAACCACCTCATTGCCAATATTTTTACAGAATGAACTATACTGTTCCATACCCATACTAGTGGTAAGCGGAAACGCTTCTTTCTTTAATCTGATGCTTGGAGGAGAAAAATTTGCGAAATAAACAAAAAGGATTCCCCAACCAAAACAATAATAAATTCCAAGGCGAGCCTCGTGCAAAGGCAAGATATGCTTCAAAGCGTGCAGATGGAAGTATTAATACACACCCTCAAGAAAGAATGAAAGCTTCAAACGAGCGATCGAATTAAAAGGTACATCAGAAGGAATCGGGTACTTTCCCGGTTCCTTTTTATTTCAGCATTGAAATCGGGAGTGCTTCTTCCTTACCGCTTCCACCCAAGCGGTAACCCCAAGCGAATACGCCATTCATATAATCAATTTTGAAATAGACGCCGGGATCTCCGTCAATTTGATATATTTCACCTTTTTTGAAATCATCCGGATTTAACAAATAAGCCTTGGCCATCGTCACTTTTCGTTCCAATACTGAAAATTCATTAACCATTCCCAATTGCTCTGCTTTTCTCGCTTTTTCAGTCAACGCTGCAATTTCCTGTTGTAGTTCATAGGCAGACATCTTGCTATATCTTACGTCGCTCATATATATGACTCCTCAAATGAATTATTAATTTACTTCTATATTAAACAAAATTTTGTGATTTGGCTATTGATGCACTTAATCATCATCTGGATTGGAAAGATAACGCTCAATCAATTCTATTGGAAAACCTTTTCGGTATAATGCCTGCTTCATTTTTTGTTCATATTCAAAGCCTTCATGGTTTTTATATCGGCGTTGCATTTTTTCGGCATGGTGGCAAAGGGAATCCCATTGTTCATCCTCATCCTTTTCAACCGTCACACCCTCAAGTGCTTCATGGATGACATCTCTAGGGAAACCTTTCCGTAACAAGGTTTGTTCAACTTTCAGCCTTAAAGCTCGCTCGGAAATGTTTTTTTCCTTTTTGACCGCTTTTCCAGCAAGATTCCTTGCATGTTCAATTTGAATATCATAGGGGTACTCCTTCAATGCCTCGACAATCAACTTATCTTGCACCCCTTTTTCCTTAAGCTCAAGCTTAAGGGTGGTGGGCCCTTTATTCCCTCCATTCACATGGGTCCGTACGTAAGCCTTGGAAAATTCAAGGTCGTCTAAATAGTTAAAACTGTATAGTTTATGTATCGCTTCCTTAATGATCGGCTCTTCCGTTTCCTTCTTTTTTAAATGAAGGCGAATTTCCGATTCCGAGCGCATCCGGTATGATAAATAATTAAGAGCATCGGTAAATGCTTTTTGGATTTCATCATGGAATTGTATTTCGGCCAAAAGCAGGTCATCAAGTTCCATACCCTTTTTCAAATGAAATTTCAATAGCACTTCTTCGTCTACACTGAAGGAATATTTTTCGTCAACGAAGATGTTATAACGATCTTTACGTTTCTTTTGGGTTGTTATTTTTGTTATGTTTGGCATAAATTCACCCCCACACCTACTTTACCCCTTTACGTTTACCATTTCTATATATAGCATGTCTAAAAATGAAAAAAGAACATGGGCATGTTAAAGTGAAGGAAAGACAGGGAAAGGAAGTGGTTTTCATGAAAATAGCCATTGCTGGTGGAAGCGGTTTTGTCGGCAAAGCCCTTATTGATGAATTATCAAAAGAAAATCATGATATATATATTTTGACCCGTCATCCCGAAAAATTTAAAAAACAGATTAATTTGACATATATCGGCTGGCTGACCGAGGATGCAAAGCCAGAAAAGTACTTGGAGGGGCTCGATGTGTTCATTAACCTTGCTGGTGAATCTCTGAACAACGGCCGTTGGACACCTGAACGAAAGCGCCGGATTGTCGAAAGCAGGATCGAAGCTTCCAAAGAGATGAACCGGATCATTTCCATACTGCCCGATAAATTGTCCGTCATCATTAATGCAAGTGCAATCGGGTATTATGGTATTTCGGACGATGAAACCTTTACTGAAACCTCTGAATCCATTGGTGATGATTTCTTGGCCCGTACTGTTCAACTATGGGAAAAGGAAGCAGCTAAATCACGCTCTTACAGTAATAGGTTGATCTTAACAAGATTCGGGGTGATTCTTGGGGAAAAAGACGGCGCACTGCCAATGATGGCTCTCCCCTATAAACTATTTGGCGGAGGAAAGGTTGGCAAAGGGAATCAGTGGCTTTCCTGGATTCATATCCATGACGCGGTCCGTGCAATCATCTTTTGCATGAAAGATGCTCGGATAGAAGGTCCAGTCAATTTTACGGCACCGAACCCCGTTCAGATGGATACATTCGGGAAAACGATAGGAGTTGCCTTGCACCGGCCCCATTGGTTAACCGTCCCCCCCTTCTTCCTCAAGAAACTGTTGGGGGAAATGAGCATACTTGTACTTGAGGGGCAAAATGTCCTTCCCACTAAACTTAAAGAGGAAGGATTCACCTTCTCCTTTCCAACCCTTAAAGAAGCTTTACAAAATATCTTAAAAGAAGATTCCCACGTATGAATGGGTCATTTTAGGAAAAAATAGGGATATTAAGTGAATGGAGATGATCTAATTGCTCAAAAAGCACGATAAAGAGAAAAGTAACTTAACCAGTACACAAGCGATTCTTTATGCTCGCGAATTTAAAAAAGCAGATAAAGCTGGTGGATATACCGAGAAGAAATCCCGTCGTTAAGTTTGGAGTTTTTTCCCGTACATTTTGAACAGCCACTCTACACAAAATAAGCTGGAGATGATTAGTGAATTCATCTCCAGCTTATTCTTTATTCCAGGGGGCGATAACATGGGACGAAATAACATACACCATAATCGAGATAAGAACAAACAGAAACTTCCTCAGGTTCCCAAAAACCTGAAAAGTGACGGACTTGACGTTGAATATTCTTCAGAACTGGCTGACCAGGAAGATATCGAGGCACAAGCCCGTGCAAATGCGGCAGACCGCCGTGCTCATAATCGCCGCTAATAAGCAGAATAAACCAAACGAAGGGGCTGTAATTCAGCCCCTTGTTTTTTCATTATTCACACAGCTTATCCACACCCCTGTGTATATTGTGGATATATTCTGAAAATACTGATAAAAAATAAGCACAATAAACCACCTTATTAACATGAAAATAATGTTATTTCTGGATAACCCTGTGGATTATGTGGATAAAGGAGATATTGCGCTAACCACCCTGCATTTTTGTTGTGGATAACTATTCTCTCTCCGTCATTTGTTCCACAGGATTATTATTTATATAATAATTCATCCATCTCTATTACATTCCCAGCAATTCTAAATGACTTTTCCGATCATAACGTGGTGTTGTATCGGATGCCGCCCCCTGCATTAAAGAAGGTTCCCCAAACCTTTGCCATCAACATTTTCTTCCAACTGTTTACGAAGCAAGAACTTTTGTATCTTCCCACTTGCATTCCGAGGCAGTTCATTACAGAAGATATATCTCCTTGGACGTTTATAGTTCGCCAGAGTATTACTGTTCTTACACCAAGTTTCTAAATCGGTTTCCGCAAGCGAAGGGTCTTTGGCTACGATGAAAGCCGTTACCGTTTCTCCCCATTGATCATCCGGCTGACCAATTACTGCACAGTCAAGAATTCCTTGATGCTCATATAGTGTATCCTCCACTTCGCGTGGATAAATATTTTCCCCTCCAGAAATAATCATGTCGTCCACACGGTCCTTGACCCACAGATATCCATCTTCATCCAGGAAGCCGATGTCACCGGAATGGTACCAGCCTTTGTAGAGCGCCTTTTCGGTCTCTCTTTCTTTTTGAAAGTAACCTTGCATGATGCACGGACCCTTTACGAGGATTTCCCCTGTTTCCCTAGGTTCCAGCATATCCCCGGGATCCGATGGCCCTTCGTCATTCGGACGGGCAATGATGATTTCATGATCGGAACATGCCTTGCCAGCAGAACCCGCTTTCCTAATTTGATCTTCCTCCATTAGGAGAGTGATGGCGGGACCCATTTCAGTCATTCCATAAGCTTGGATGAACTGGATGCCAAGTTTCTCCTGACAGGCACGTACAAGTGATGGAGCCATCGGGGCTGCTCCATAAAGCCCTAGCCTCAAACTCTGGAATTTATACTTCTCCAAGTTTTCCTGAATGAGCATGTTCCACATCGTTGGTGCAGCAAAAAACTTGGTGATCCCCTCGGATTCAATCAGTTCCATGACCTTTTTGGGATTAAACTGATGTAATATGACATTAGCGGCACCGACCTGTACGCGAGGTAAAAAAGAGCAGTGCAATTCAGCACAATGAAACATCGGGGCAGTAATCAAACCGATATCAGAGCGTTCATACTTCATGGCCTCTATTAAAATCCCGGCTTGTTTGACCATGTCTTTATGAAGGTGAATGACCCCTTTGGGACGTCCGGTTGTCCCGCTCGTATACATGATGGCATAAATGTCATCTTCGTGCACTTCCACTTCATCTGGCTTTGATGAGATACTGGCCAATTTCTGGCGGTAACCTTTGGCATACCCAGGCACATCCTCATCAATATACCAGAAGGCCGTTTCCGGAAATCGCTTTTCAACCGCGGCAACGTTCGTTTCCAATTCATGTTCGAATAAAACGACCTTTGGAGCAGCTTCGTTCAAGATGAAGGCCAACTCTTCCGGCATTAAACGGAAGTTGATCGGATTAAAGATTGCACCTATTTTTGCACAGGCAAAGAACGCTGTTGCAAGCTCTTCATTGTTGTAAAGGTACGTAGAGACCCTGTCCCCTTTTCGCACCCCTTCCGCTTGAAGGGCCGCCGCCAACCTATTCACCTGTTCATTCCATTGAATGTACGTATAGCGGATATTCCTTCTCACGTCGTAGATAGCTTCTTTAATGGGGAATTCCTGAACCGTCTGATCAAAGATATTTTTAATCGTTACTGACATATCATTTTCCTCCTCAAGTAACCACCATCAACAGGAAGAATTCAGTAAAGCCTGCCGATGGTCGGCTTCATCCCTTTTTCAGCTTTTTACTTTCGTGCGAATTACGAATATTCATAAATGGAAGTCCAGATTCAGTCCAATCTTTCAATGATGGTCGCATTCGCCATGCCGTGGCCTTCACACATTGTTTGTAGCCCATAACGGCCGCCCGTCCTTTCTAACTCATGAATCATGGACACCATCAATCGGGCCCCGCTGCCGCCAAGAGGATGCCCCAGGGCAATCGCCCCGCCATTTGGATTCAGCTTCTTGGGGTCTGCCCCCGTTTCTTTTAGCCAGGCAATCGGTACAGGAGCGAAAGCCTCATTCACTTCAAAGATATCGATATCATCAATTGTAAGACCTGCTTTTTCCAAAGCTTTTTTGGTGGCGGGTATTGGTCCCGTTAGCATCAGGGTAGGATCTGCCCCGACAACAACCCGTGTATGCACTTTAAAGCGCGCCTTCAATCCAAGTTCTTCGGCTTTACTGCGTTCCATCAATAATAAAGCGGCAGCACCGTCACTGATCTGACTTGAGTTCCCTGCATGGATTAAACCGTCTTCTTGAAAAACCGGTTTCAACCCAGCAAGCACTTCAAGCGTAGTTCCGCCCCTTGGTCCTTGATCTTCCGTAACTTCGATTTGATTTCCTTCTTTATCAGTACCCGTTACTGATATCATTTCACGGTTAAAATGCCCTTCTTTTTGTGCACGTATTGCCTTGGCATGACTCTCAACGGAAAACTGATCACAATCTTTTCGTGTTATTCCCCACTTATCGGCGATTCTTTCAGCTGATAACCCTTGGTTGATCACCTCATATAATTTCATATACTTTTGGCTTGTTACAGCACCTTGATAATTAGATCCCATGGGAACTCTTGACATGTTTTCCACTCCACCGGCCACTACCACATCCATATCACCCGACAAGATGGCCTGGGAAGCGAAATGTACTGCCTGCTGACTTGATCCGCATTGACGGTCAATCGTCGTTCCCGGCACTTCAATCGGAAATCCGGCAATAAGTGCAGCAACCCTTGCTATATCACCGGCCTGTTCACCCGACTGTGAAACACAGCCTAAAATTACATCATCGACAATAGCCGGATCGATGCCCGCCTTTTCAATCAGACTCTTCAATACTTCACCTGCCAGATCATCAGGGCGAACGTCTTTCAAGACACCGTTCCTTCTGCCTACCGGCGTGCGAATCCCTTCAACGATAACCACTTCCCGCATATACTCTCTTCCCCTCTCATCCTTTTATTATAGGCCCAGGTTCTTAGCGATGATTTTCTTCATGATTTCATTTGTCCCGGCATAGATGCTTGCTACCGGAACATCCCGATACCTTCTGGCAATCTTGTATTCCTCCATATATCCATAGCCGCCATGGAGCTGCATGCATTCAATGGATATTTTTCTGGCAGTCTCCGTCAAACGCCATTTTGCCATCGAAACTTCCGTTACAACCTGTTCACCAGCCATATGTTTGGCGATCAATTGATCTAGGAAGGCACGCCCCATTTTGATCTCCGTTGCCATTTCCGCGATTTTGAATTGAGTATTTTGAAACTGACTTACTGATTTTCCGAACGCTTCCCTGCCCTTCACGTACTCAATCGTATCGACCAGCATATCCTCAGACGCGGTTTGTGCACAAATTGCCACCACAAGTCGTTCCTGCTGCAGTTTTTCCATTAAGTAAGTAAACCCCTTGCCTTCTTCTCCAAGCAGGTTTTCCTTTGGAACACGGCAATCCTCGAAGATGAGTTCTGCTGTATCCTGACTGTGCAAGCCAAGTTTCTTCAGTTTTCTCCCCCTCGAAAACCCGGGTGTATCCCTTTCGACCACGACTAAGCTTACGCCTTTATGTTTCGGAACGGCACTGGGATCCGTTTTACAGGCAACAATGACTAAATCAGAATGAATGCCATTTGTGATGAATGTCTTTTGGCCATTTAATATGTAATAATCTCCATCCAAAATGGCAGTCGTTTTTATATTGGCCAAATCCGAACCTGTACCAGGCTCTGTCATGGCAATGGCTGTAATGATTTCCCCTGTCGTGCATTTAGGAAGCCAGCGCTGTTTCTGCGACTCTGTTCCGTATGCGGAAATATACGGAACGGTGATGTCACTGTGAAGTCCGAAACCAATGAACCCAGAACCAACCCTTTCCAATTCCTCATTAATTATAACGGCAAAGCCCCAATCTACCCCGGAACCCCCATAATCTTCTTCAAGATCCGGACATATAAATCCCTGTTCCCCCATTTTAACCCAAAAAGACCGGGGAATGATCCTCTCTTCTTCCCATCGTTCATAGTGGGGAACTGCTTCTTTCTCTAAAAACTTTCGGAAGGACTTACGGAAAATTTCATGTTCTTCACTTAGATATGGATGCTTCATCTGTTTTATCTCCTTTCCATTCCTTTGTCGGAGCTTCTTTTTCTAGATTTACAATGGATTACCCTGAAGGGATTAACAACTTACCTTGGTGACATTCTAATGGCCCCATCCAGTCGGATGGTTTCCCCATTCAGCATTGGATTGGTTATGATGCTTTCCGTTAGTTTAGCGTACTCTTCTGGATACCCGAGCCTTGATGGGAATGGCACGGTTTTCCCTAATGACATCCTAGCTTCTTCAGGTAATGAATCGAACATCGGAGTATGGAATAGACCCGGTGCAATCGATACGACACGTATCCCTTTGGTGGCAAGCTCCCTTGCGATCGGCAGAGTCATACCGACAATTCCACCCTTGGAGGCACTATATGCGGCTTGTCCGATTTGTCCTTCAAAAGCAGCTACCGAAGCTGTATTGATAATGACCCCACGCTCCCCCTCTTGGTTCGGTTCATTATCGACCATTTTTTCCGCCGCAAGCCGTATTACATTAAACGTACCGACCAAATTGATTTGCACGACATTTGAGAACGCTTTCAATTGATGTGCACCTTTTCTGCCTATGACCTTCTCTGCAATCGCAATGCCTGCACAGTTAATGACCGTATTGATGCTCCCGAATTTTTTCATTCCTCCACCCAACGCTGCCTCTACGCTTTCTTCACTGGTAACATCCGTTTTAATGAACAGGACTGAATCTCCCAATTCCTGAGCCATTTTAGCGCCATTTTCTTCCGAGAGGTCAAATATGACCGCTTTTCCTCCTTTTTTAATGATGTTTCTTACTGTCGCGGCTCCCAGACCTGAAGCTCCGCCTGTCACAACTGCAATGGTTTCTTGAATTTCCAAATCCTCACCCCATTTGTTTCTAGAATATATATTCATCTTTCACTATCATCAAAACCTATTTTCAAGATTAATTTCACCTCTTGCCTGTTTTATCGTTCATTTTCAAGTCATGAAGGGTTTCGGTAAAGCCTTTGATTACCTGTTCAAAATCCTGCTTCAACCCGTCCAGCTCTTTAATTCGTTCATTAATTTCGTTTAACTTCTGTCCTGCAGTTTCAATCGTTTTTTCCAATTGCTTTATGCCTGTCCTATCCTTATCGAATAAAAGGACTATTTCCTTAATTTCCACTAACGAAAAACCATATTTCTTCCCGCGCATTATGATTTTGAGCTGTGCATATTCTTTCTTTCCATAAACTCTTTTTCCCGTTTCGGTACGCATTGGCCTAAGCATACCCAGTTCCTCATAATATCGGAGGGTCCTTGTCGTCAATCCGAATTCTTTTGCTAATTCAGAAATGGTGTACATGTTAAAACCACACTTTACAAAGGGATTATTTACCTTTATTTTAACATTGACGTTAACGTAAACTTCAATGAAATATTCACAAAATTTATAATATATGAAACTGCATGAAAGATTTAAATTGATATACTATGGGTATAGTCTTTTAATGAAGGGAATGATCGATTGATGCTATGTTCAAAAATATTAGTTGCTTATGATGAATCGGAATTGGCACTTAAGTCTTTAGAAAAAGCGATTGAATTAGCGAAGCTGGATCCCGCTATCGAAATCCAGGTGCTTCACGCCGTAACGCTGCCAATCAAGCCAAATATATATGGCAATGCTTTTCAGGAAATTGAAGAAACCATGCTCAAGTACGGCAATGAAGTGATTAAAAAAGCGGAAGCGCTTTTATCCGAAATCCCGAATGCATCCCAAACATTTGTCGTAGAGGGTTCAGCCATCACGACTTTATTGGAACATGCAAAGTCCCAGAATTGTGACCTTATCATCATGGGCAGCCGCGGGTTGAGCGGCTTCAAGGAATTCCTAGGCAGCGTGAGCCACTATATCGTCCAGCATTCCCCAGTGCCCGTCTTGTTGGTCAAATGAAATTTACGGCAGGTACTCTTTATAGCCACCCCTTTCATAAGCTGGGTTCCCCCTTGGAATCCAGCTTATTTATGCGTGCAGGGAACTCCAAACTTTTCATGTTTTACAAACACTTCCGTTTACGGGTAAAATGAAACTAATTTTAAACGAGGATAACAGGTGACGCAATGGATATTAAACATTTGCAATACTTTATAGAGGTAACCAATTTCAATAGCTTCACTCGGGCTGCCGACCATTTATTCATTACCCAGCCGACCATCAGCAAGATGATTAAAAACCTGGAAACCGAGCTAGGTGTTGAGCTTTTTGATCGTTCACGCAAGCAACTGATCTTGACCGATGCAGGCAGGGTCGTCTTAGAGCAGGCAAAATTGATCGATAAGGCCTTTCACAATTTAGAAACGGAAATGGACAATTTATTAGGTTTGAAAAAGGGACATATACGCATCGGGCTGCCGCCGATCATCGACGCTTCTTTCTTCCCCCGAATTCTTAGCCGTTTTCACGAGGACTATCCCAATATCACCTTTCAATTAGTAGAGGATGGTTCAAAGAAGATAGAAGAATCCGTCCAAAATGATTTAATCGATATAGGCGTAATAGTCCTGCCAACCAACACCGCACTTTTTCATCATTTTGCTTTTTTGGAAGAGGACATCAACTTAATTGTTCATCCCTCCCATCCCCATGCTTGTGTGGAAGAAATTGATTTGGCCGACTTGGAAAACGAATCTTTCATCTTATTCAATAAAGATTACGTCCTTCGAGATCTTATCATTTCATCCTGTAATGAAGCTGGTTTTTCTCCACATATTGTCACGGAAAGCTCTCGCTGGGATTTTATTGAGGAAATGGTTTACTGTAAACTTGGCGTTGCTTTATTACCTGAAAGTTTGTGCCGTCATGATGAGCGTGTAAAGACAATCAAGGTTAAGAATCCCTCAATTAATTGGAATTTAGGATTCATTTGGAGTAAGGACCATTACCTTTCATACGCTGCAAAAGAATGGCTGAAATATACGAGGGAAGCATTGTCTCATAAGGAGTGAATTATCCAGCATGATTGATGTAAGCACTATCATAGATTTGGGTTATGCACATGATAACAACTAACCATTTTACAATGCATTTCGGCGGGGTTAGACTAGTATAAGTAAAAAGCACGGTAAATGCTGATGGATGCCATATATTCTAAAAAGGAGATATTCATGATCACTTTATCTAGTGTCGATGAGTTACAGGCAACAGAAGCAGCTCTGGAGAAAATTAAATATTCTTCCCCCGAACTATTTAAAAAACTGCTCCATGTCATTGCCTTAACACGGGCTCTTCAATTTAAATATCAATTTATGGGCACGTTACTCATGGATGAAAACCCTAACGAATACACCCCTGAATTCGTTATGCCCTCCGTTATCGGATTATATATAGAGGAAGTTCAAAAGTTAAAGGATGACCCGAATATCCATGTATTACTTCAGACCTTCTCCCAAAATAAAAATATTGGATATGCCAAAATCAGTATGCTTGTGCTCGGTAAAAGCCCTGAATCGCTTTTAGGCGCTTCATGCATCAAATGAAGCCCCCTGATATACTCCGAAAAAAAACCTCCCTTTATGGAAGGTTTTTTTCTTTACGTGCCATTAAAGCACTTTACTCAAAAAGGCTTTCGTTCTTTCCTGCTGGGGATTATTAAAAATCTCACTAGGAATATTTTCTTCAATAATATAACCTTCGTCCATGAAAATCACGCGATCTCCAACTTCTTTTGCAAACCCCATCTCATGGGTCACAACTACCATGGT
Organism: Peribacillus sp. NPDC096448; assembly: GCF_044762675.1. Classification (NCBI taxonomy): domain Bacteria; kingdom Bacillati; phylum Bacillota; class Bacilli; order Caryophanales; family Bacillaceae; genus Peribacillus; species Peribacillus sp. NPDC096448. Next base: position 18,710 of record NZ_JBIWEU010000016.1, read on the forward strand.
CATGCCTTCCTTAGCCAGTTGCTTCATAACCTCAAGGACTTCACCGACCATTTCCGGGTCCAGGGCGGAAGTCGGCTCGTCGAATAGCATGATTTTGGGTTCCATCGCCAAAGCCCTGGCAATTGCGACACGTTGCTTTTGTCCCCCCGATAATGAATCCGGATATGCGTTCGCTTTCTCTGCAAGTCCCACTTTCTTAAGCAGTTCCATTCCTCTTTTGGATGCCTGTTCTTTGGATATCTTGCGGACCTTTATAGGCGCAAGCATTATATTCTCAAGAACAGTCTTATGAGGAAATAAGTTAAAATGCTGAAATACCATGCCAACTTCGGTCCGGACTTTATTGATATTGACCTTCTTGTCTGTCGTATCAAGCCCTTCAATGAAAATATGGCCTCCCGTTATCGTTTCAAGTTGATTGATGCACCTGAGGAAAGTGGATTTACCCGACCCAGAAGGACCAATTACCACGACTACTTCCCGAGGGGAAACGATTGCATTGATATTTTTCAATACATCATTTTCGCCAAATGACTTCTTTAGATTCTCCACCTTTATCATTCTGTTTTCAACCTTCTTTCGAGTCTATTTAATACGAAACTTAAAATGAGGGTCAGGAATAGATAGATGAAGGCACACGCCAAGTATGGCTCCCACACTTTGAAGTACTGACTCCCCATCGCTTTCCCCCAATACATTAATTCCGGGGCAGCAATGACACAAAGCAGGGATGAATCCTTCAATAATACGATGAATTCATTTCCTAACGGAGGAATCATCCGTTTGAAAGCTTGAGGCAATACAACATGTACCATTGTTTGGATATGGGTCATTCCCAATGAACGCGCTCCTTCCATTTGCCCTTTATCGATGGATTGAATGCCCGCCCGGAAAATTTCGGCAATATATGCGGCTGCATTTAAAGATAAAGCAATGACACCGGCAGCTACTGCATTTGTTTCCCCGGTAAAAAAGGGTACAATTCCAAAATGGATTAAAAAGATTTGAACTAAAAGCGGTGTTCCGCGAAAAACCGTGACATAACAGTAAAATGGAAAGGCAAGCACTTTGTTTCTCATGAGTTTCCCTAAACCGATCAATAACCCCAAAAAAGTTCCGATGAGGATGGAGGAAACCGACAGCCCTATAGTAAGCAATGTTCCTTTTAATAGGAAAGGTGCATATTCAAAAATAATATCCCAGCGAAAGCTCATTTTGTTTCCCTCCTAAGGCCAAAAAAACTGCGTAACTTCACACGTAAAGTTACGCAATCTTTTTCTATCCATTTGATTTTATTGTTGTGCTTTCAATGCTTCTATATCTGGATCAGTACCAAACCATTCTTTGTAAATTTCTGCATATTTCCCATTTTCATAAATGGCATTCACGGCTTTATCGAACTCCGATTTCAATTCACTGCCTTTTGGGAACATGAGACCATAAAATTCCTCATTGAAACTTTTGCTATCTTCAACGACTTTCAGTTTTTGATCGGGGTTATTTTTCACATATTCTTCAACAACCGTATTATCAGCTACGACAGCCGAAGCCCCGCCTTTTAGTAATTCCTGAATGGCCAGGTTATTATTTTCGAATTTTTTGATATCCTTGTGATTCTTTCCAAGGAGTTTCTCTACCGCTTCCTGTCCGGTTGTACCAGTCTGAACGGCAACGACGTTTCCTTTCAATTCATCTCCTGATTTTATATCACTATTCTCCGGAACGAGAATCTTGTTTGTGGATAAGAAATACGGAACCGAGAAGTCATAAGATTGTTTTCTTTCATCATTCACTGTAATCGCAGATATGGCGACATCCGCTCTTTTACCTTCGATTTCAACAAAAATCGGATCCCAACCAACACTTTCCAATTTAACTTCATAACCCGCTTCTTTTGCAACGGCATTGATGAAATCGACATCGAATCCTACAATCTTATCGCCTTCAAGATATTCAAATGGAGCATAGTTGGCGTCCGTCACGATCCTGAGTGTCTTTCCATTGGACTCTTCTTCTTTACCAGTTGTCGAGACTTCCTTACCCTTCCCGCATCCAGTCATGACTAGTAACAAAGAAGCTACCATGGCAAACACTAAAAAAGAAACCTTTTTCAAAATAATCCCCTCTTCTCTCTCGTAAACTCTCTTTTTTTTTAAAAAAACAGATAAATCAAACTTTAGAGAACTTTCAGTATATTCTTTTAAGAATATTATACGTTTATTTGTTTTTTTATGCAATAAAAAGTCGATAAATAACTTTAGTAAAATAAAATTTTAATCCATTAACTCGGTAAATCAAAAACGCAATTAAGCTCTAATAGGGAAAGATGCACCCTTTTCCCCTTTACTCGAACTAATGGATATTATATTGAAAACAGTTAGCGCCACCTTTCAAAAGATTTAATAGAACAAAAATAAGCAGCGGCCATATTAATGTGGCCGCTGCTCAAAAGATTATAAAGATTATTTTGGGGCTTCCATATTCCCCTCTTCGATATCTAACATATCCAACAGGAAGATGAAGATCGGTATTCCGATGATCAATCCCCATATCCCAAGGAAATGCTCGGAAAACAATAGGATGATGAAGGTGAAAAATGTTGGAAGATTTGTCTTTGCCGACATGAATTTCGGATTTAAAATATAGCTTTCAATTGCATGGATCACAACAATCATGATTAATACAGCAATCACTTTGGGCATGCCGCCGATGCTATAGGCAATCATGCTAAGCGGGATGAGGGAGATGATGACCCCTGCAACCGGAATCAAACCAAGGAAGAAAATCATGATCCCTAGACCGAGCAACTGCGGGAAGCCAAGAATCCATAAGAAAGTTACGGATAGGACGGCATTCGTAATGGCTATCAAGAACTGGACCTCAATCACCTTTCCGAATGAATTGATGAATTTGACGCCAAAGTGGCTTAAGTTTATAAAGAAAGATTTAAATTTGGCCCGCTTGAATTTAGAAGTGAATCGAATGATTTTATCTTTTTCCAATAAGAAAAATAGACTAAGCAACATGGAAATGAAAATTTGAAATGCCAGTTTACCGAAATCGGATATATAAAGATAGAGTGTATTCATCTGTTTTTGAAGATCGAGCGGCGATTCCAGCTCGTTCATTATATTAATGGCATATTGAATGACCCTACTATCTGGTGGATGTTGAAAGAAGAAAACGATCTGTGTCACTAATTCCGTGAATTGTAGCGTAATGACCGGTAGATATTTATAAAGTACGATGGCTAAACAAGAAATGACGACTGCATATAAAAAGCTTATAACAACCTTGGAGTTGATATGCATCACTTTATTCAGCCGAATCATGATGAATTGCTCCAGCCTTCCCATCAGGAAAGTGAAAACAAATGTGAATAACACGATATTAACCATACTGCCGATGCTTATTAAAAAGAGGACTAACACAATTAATGTAATTAACCTTGAAAAACCTTCGCTTTGCAAATACTCTTTTACCACTTACCTATCTCCTAACTACCATTCTGCCGTGATAATTCCATCTACCTTTCATTTTACACGGAATTGAGGAATTCTACTACAATTACCTTGCATTGACAACAAAATTATTTGAATGATCAGTAAGATCCGGGATGGAGACGTAGTTAAGACCATTTTCGAAAATTCGACAATTGATTTCACAGCCATTTCTGCATGAAAAAACATCTGCCAAATCGGCAGATGCCAGACCGTAGACAAACTCAATGAAAATCTAGTATATCTAAGGTTTTTATTATGTTTTAGAATTTGGACGTTGATTTCCGCTTCAGGCACTCGCTTTCCGCGGGCGATCGTGGAGCCTCCCCGGTTTGCGCCTGCGGGATCTCCCCTAGACGCGCTTTTCCCGCATGAGTCTCGCACCTTCCCCCTTTTGTCAACAAACCCAACATCTGCCAAATGGAAAGATGCTAATCTTCATCCTTCACATCGATATCTTCAGGGATAGGTTCGTTATAATAATCCGCTAATTGCTTCTTATATTTCTCCATCTGTTCAAGATGCATATTAAACTGCTCTTTAAAAATCAAATGCTGCTCACCATCATGAACGGTGCGAATTTTATTTTGAATGATCAAATTTTCTATATAAGTTTCCGGCATCGATAGATATTCCGCAGTCTCTTTTACTGTCAAGTACATGCCTTCACCCCTTTTCCCCTCTAACTATACTAGATATGAGGCATTATTTGAAGTGCTTGATTTAATGATTGAAAGTCCCTTACATGCCATGGAAAGGACGAAACAGTTTCAGGGTTTTGGCATGCAACCTCCACAGCTTAATCGATTTTTGCCAAAGGAACATTTTGCAAGCAAATCCAAACAAAAACTTACAATCCCTTCCAAGAACATGTAAGATAATGTTAAAGTATTATATCCATAGATTAAGAGGAGTGGACAAAAATGACCTTCTTTTATGTCATTCTTGCGGCAATTTTTGCTGTTTTACTGGTCAATTTCGTTAAAAGGCTAAGTGAGCAAGCTAAATTGGAACGCTATCAAAATGAATTCCATAAATACCGTGAGGAAACTTTAGATCTGCATGCAACGGAAATCGTTTCAGAAACATTGATAGAAAAGCTTAATACAGCACTTGATTTTAATTATATGGAAAAGGTCAATACTGAATTCCGACTGAAGCATCCACGGGACTCACAGGTAAAAGTCAATCAGGCTTGGCGTGAATTGAAACGCTATTTGATTATGGCTGCAGTGTTTGGAAAAGTTGAAATGTTTAATTCAGTCATCGATGAATTGTGGCATATCATGCTGAATTATAGACAGGAATATGATCAGTTTTGCCAGGCTTTCATCGGTAGGACCATTAAGCACCATCCTCATTCAGAACCCGTTTTCAAACCCGAAGAGCGCACTCTTTTTGACTTTTACTATGTACAGCTATTTACGGTGGACTCCCATTCCATTCAAAGGTGGGGAAAATTTTTCAAACATGATAAAGGGCAAACGCTTCTCCGCGATTTTGAAACGTTGGAGCTGGAGCAGTTAAAAGAGAAATATATGCGGAAACCGACAAGTATGCAAGCGGAGCGGACCTTTGAAGCCTTCACTTCCCAATTTAAAGGAAATCGCCCCATGAAAGAATTGAATTGGCGGAAAACGTACGACCAGACGGACTACGCAGCTCCTGCCTATTTCACTTATGCAAGCACCGATGATTTTGACAGCGAATTTAAAGATATATTCGGGAATGAATCGAACACAGTTTCCTCCGGCTCCGGCCATGCCAATCATGGTGGCCATAACAGTTCCCATGACAGCAGTACTGATTCCTCTTCCAGCTGTTCTTCATGCAGTTCTTGTTCGTCTTGAGCTTTTCGCTTGGAAAAAATCCAAGTGTTTTTACACAAGCATTAGTAAAAATGTAAACTGGATTGATGAAGCTGAGTTTGTTACTCAAATTTAAAGGATTTACTGCTGATATGGATGATAAAGAGATACGGAAATTCAGACCAGTTTTTGTATATGCAAATTTGGAAAACAAGAAAAAATTAGTACAAGGTTTAACTGAAGATCGAGTGAAATTGATTCAAGAACTAAAAAAATATAGAAATGTCCTTTCACCATTTTTAATGAATGTTTTGCAAACTAATATAGCAGTGAAATAGAAATTCATGATTGGCAAGAAGAAATCAAGAAAATAGAAGAAGGAAAAGAGTACTTTTAAATGCTATCGGTTTGTAGACAAAAGTGGTTCGGAATTTATAAATTCCGAACCACTTTGAATTTTGGTCCAAGGTTTTGAGATTGGACCCTGCAAGCCCACTCTCTTAGGCCATTATTAGACATGTGCATTGAGCTCTCTTCTCCAAGTTAAAGGTAAGCATCGCTTCCATCGGAAATTTTTCCAGTCGTCTGATGCATTCCTTTTCCTTCTTCATTAATTCCACCGATTGAGCCAATTCTTGATCCTTTGTTTATTTTTCTCGAGAACCTCCTTAGAGGTCCTGTTGTCTTTTTGTTTTTTCCATTCAAAGAAAGATGCAATTCCGATAAGCAGGCCTCCGCCAATGATTAAATACAGCCACCATGGCATCTCGCCCCACATCGAATTGGTATTCATATAGACATTGAATAAAATGGTCCCCGTTCCAGCGATGAAATAGGATTTGTATTTCATCATGAATCCAAAAAGCATTGCCGCCAATGACACCGTGCCGATAATGAGGGCATCATATAAGGTGTTTCCTGCCATTGCATCAATGATTAAGGCTAAAAACAAGAGGATAACAATACCACTCTCGATATATTGTGTGATTTTTCCTTTAGCAAAGATTTTCCTCAGCAGAGTGGTGCTGACAATGAACAATGGCAGAATATTCACCTCCTCCGCAAGTAAAGGATGTATCGTGAGCTGATCGACAATGACCCAATACGGATATAGACTGAACAAAAGCGCTGCAGCCAATTGGGATTTTCTTTCCCTCTTGCCTGTCGTTGTGCTTCTCATCAAAATGAAATAGGCCGGAATCAGAAGTGCCACGAAGATTTCCAAAGTGAAATGTGCTGGTCCCCCAGTCAAAACATCCATGTTCATGGCAAGAAGAAACAGCAGACCATAGACTCTGTAAAAATCCAATTGAAAACCTGCCCCGCCTTTATCAAGCAACCCTTTAAAGAATTTCCTGCTTAGCAGTACCATTATGGCCATACACCCCAAAAGGACTGCCGCTCCGACGAAAGGCTGTAATGTGTCCGCGTACATGATGATGGTCCAATACGGATACAAACTGAGAATTCCCGCCAGCCAAACGTAGATGCCTTTTTCTTTTACATCCTTTGTGAAACTTCCAATCAAGATGAAGTAAACCGTGATCAAGAGCGAGACGAAAACCTGGAGTAACTGGCTTGATGTTTCAGTTACTGGGATTCCCCTATTCATGGCAAGTAAAAACAGCAGGCCATATATCCTGTATGCATCAATGGTAATACCTGTATCTTCCTTTTTGATTAAACCATCGAAATAACGCCGGCTTAAAAGCAGCATCCCTGACATAAAACCGAAAAGGAACAGCAAGCCCATTACAACCGATTGGCTGTTGGCATAGCCGACGATGATCAGGAAGGGATACAGACTGACTAGTGCAGCAATATTGGAATAGATTTTCTTTTCAAGCTTTTCCGCTGTCAGACTCCTCAGGAAGATGAAATAGGCGGTTAACAGAAGCGAGACAAAGACTTGGAGCAACTGATGTTTAGTATCGTTAAAAACCTCCGCATTCATATCGATCAAAAAGAATAAACCATAGATCCTGAAAGGATCAAAGCTGATGATGCCTGATCCGTTTTTCTTGAGTGACCCGCTGGAATACAGTCTGCTCAGCAACAACATTCCTGCCATACAGCCAAAAAGAACAGCCAAACTCGTGACGATTGGAAGTGTATGGGCATAATCTATGATATTGATGAACGGGAAAAGGCCGATGATGGCCGCTATTCCCGAGTAAATGCTTTTTTCTTTCTTATAGATCGTGAATTTCCCCATAAGAATGAAGTAGCTAGGCAACAGCAGGGAAACAAAAATCCCCAAAATCGCAGAACCTGTATCGCTCAAAAACACTTCCAGGTTCAGAGTACACAGATATAACAAACCAAAAATCCGATAATGATCAATGACTCTCTCCGTTGCCTCTTGGTTGACCGATCCTTTGAAATGGCGTCTGCTAGCCAGCACCATCACAGCCATACATACAAGCAATACGATAATCGCCATAACCAGAGGTAATGTATTTACATACATATTATAGAAAATGAACGCCAAGCTTAGAGGAGCCGCAACATAGTTCCGCCAATTCCTTTTCATGAGCAGATACCAGGCAAACAAGAACTGTACAGTCATCACTCCTACCCAGACCAATTCCCTGTTAAGCGGAAAATCCCGGATTGCCGTTTCCAATATGGATATGCTTATTGCTAAATGAATGAATGGAATAAGATAATACTCCATGATGCCTTTCCAATTCTTTTTGGAAACCGACCACAGAATGGTTATGAGTCCTGCTGTTATCATCATGCATATTGATGTAATGAATGCCATTCTCCCCACGTTTGCAAAAAATAAATGGACCTGCAGGAAAAGTGTCGAAAACCCCAGGTACGTAAAAACGTATTTTTCCCATTTCACATTTGCCCTTAAAGCACTCAAAATATAAATCAGCAGTTGTGAAACATATAGGAACGGTGAACTTTCCGTATGGATGATGAGCAAATATCCAACGGGAATCGCCAGTAAATTGGCAAGGTGACTCGTATATTGGAAGTACAATTTCCCATTTCCCGAATATTTCCCAAGCCATCCTCCTAGAAGGAAAAAGACGATAGGGCCTAGGAGCACAAACGCAATCTTCAGCACCATTGAACCAAAATCAAAAACATCGTAGAGTGAGGCATATAGGCCGGCACTTGTGATCACGACAGGCACCCAGAATATTTGCTTCCGATGTATATGGACGGACCAGCCGTTCATTGCAGTAGCTATGGCAATGACTCCGCTTGCCTCCAAAGGATTCAATGAATCGAAGGGAATCGATATCAAGGAAAGGAAGGAAAGAATCTGTCCGCTATATGCAAAAACAGGAAAGTATTTATGGTATCTCTTTTTAAATGTGTAGGCTGAACAGATGGAAATCAGTGAAACCCCCATTAAATAGACGCTGAGCGGGATATTTGATCGGACCCACCCTAAACTCTCCAACAAATATGGATAGAAAGCAACCAAAGCCAGTACGAAAGTGATTGGAAACCCGTATATGGCGTTTTCCTTCATATGCTTTGATTCGTCTTTTATATATGTGATGAAGAAAAGCCCAGAAATCATGGCGAGCTCTGCACTAACTGCAAGCCAATCCATTTCGCTGAATTTACTGGTCAGTATCACTAACATGATCATTGGGGAGATGAGTAAGATACTCTTCTTAAACAGGCTGTACCTTGGATGACGATTATATAAATATACTCCAAGATATTGAATGACCTGAACAACAAAAATCAGATTTAAAATGGTAGAAAAAGAGACTGGCAAGGCAAAGAAAAGATATAGGAACGCTAAGTCGAAAACAATAACAGCCGGGTACGTGAAGCTGGAATTTCTCGAATGAAGGGAAACATGGACAAGCTGAGCGGATATTATCATGAGCGCAATGAATATTTGCGCATAGATCTCCTGGTACACCATCGCGTTACTATATAAGAAAACGATCCCGCTCTCAATCAAACTGGTGAACATGAAGTTCTTCGAAAGCTTAGTCATTTTGGATTTAGCCAGATATTTCGATAGCATAGTAAAAATGATTGGAACAAGTGCAAATGCAATGATCATGTACTCACTTAAAAACGAGTTATAAACTAGATGGATATAGCCATACGTGAAAACGGCGCTAAAAGCCATTTCATAATATTTTTTTTGGAATTTGACCGAAAAAATCAAAAACAAAACAGAAAAGACCATCAACGTTAGCGAATACACCAAGTTACTTGAAAATAACGTCAGGATCACAAAGGCTTCCACAATGATCTTAAACTGGATGAATTGAAAAATGACTGGTTTGAATAACGTTAATGCTTTTTGATTTTTCAATTGCTCCCTATTCCATAATAGTATTAAATTAAGAATGCCAATCGCCAAAAACATCCACTCGATAGTGGGTGTCACAAAAGCCAATCCGAAATAGCAGGTAATGCCAAACGTGAATATTGAAATGAAAATGAATATTTTCGACTTGAAGTAGTCAGCAATCTTACAATAAATGGCTAAGCAAAGTAATCCCCCAAGAAACCCCAGAAGCCCCCGCCCATCACCATTAAGTGAAAGGTACTCTCCAAAAATCCGATAATATGAAGCTGATAAAATAGTAATCGGAACGAATAACCCGGCTAGCGTCAGGAATGCAAAAGCGGTTTGTTTAATTTTCAGCTTCGACGCGATGAAGGCCATCCCTGCAAAAATGACGGAAACCATTCCAATGAAGAAAACTTTCAGGATCGCATTCAGATCCCCCCATGAAGTGGTTGCTAAAATCAACCCGCCAAACAGAAGCAATATGACCCCAGTGAGCAGGATGACAGAGATATTCCGTTCCCTGATTTGCTCAGGTGTTTTCTTCGGCTTTACCGGTTTTACCGGTTTCTCCCGCTTGATGGACTGCTGTAGAATAACCGGTTTCCTATCAGTGATCTCCTTGACAGGTTCCAGACTATCCTCCAAAACGGTTTCAATAGGATCATACCCGGCCTTCTCATTTTTCATTATCGATTCTTTCCATTTACCAGATTCCCGTAATCCCAATGGAAATTCTTCCCTCAAGCTATCTTGAACCTTCATCTCGGCACTTTCACCGATAATCGTTTCATGTTCTTGGATGGATTTCTTTTTTTCATCCTCTAAGCGCCTTTCTTTATGGAGGGCAAGTTGGAAATGGCGATTATATGCCCTGCTAATCCGGATATATTCTGATTTAGGGATGAGCCGCCTTTCCCATAAAACATCCAGCTCTTCTTGGAAAATACGCTTCCTTCTTTCTAATGTCATTTCTTCGTTTGAAGAATCATTCATCCCAAGATTCCCCTTCCTTCAAATAGACCTTCTATCATCTTATGTATATTCTCTTTTTGATAATAACAAAGTTCTTCCATTTTTTTTAATATTTAGGGTGATACACTGATGGAACAACGAATCCAGTAATGTTCCTCATGACTCAAAAAAAAATGACTTCCATTTGAAGCCATTTAACGTCTTTACATTGATTTTACTTTATCCTCGCTCCTGATAATGCATAAATAAACGATCATCGAAATGAAAATCGAGGCGGCTGCCGTGATATAGATGCTCCTATAGCCGAAGAGGAAGCCTATCTGCCCGAACACGATGGCACCTATGCCCACTCCAAGATCAAAAAATGAAAAGTATGTTGCATTTGCCATCGCCTTCCGATTGGGTGCCGTCTTTTCAATCGACCATGCCTGCAGCGCCGGCTGGACAGAACCGAATCCAAATCCATAAAGCACTGCCGCAATGTAAAGGACCGCTTCACTCGGCATCCATGCAAGCAGCAGCATCCCAGCCATGATGAGTACTGTTGAAGGCACGTATACGGCTCGATGTCCCCTTCTGTCATATAATCGGCCCGCGAATAATCTCGTGACCATGAGGGCCATTGCATATACTAAAAAGTACCACTGAATTCCATCTACACCTTTTTCCGCTGTATACAGGGGAAGGAATGTTGCAATTCCACCAAATGTAACGGAGATGAAGAAAATGAGCAAAGATGGCTGAAGGGCACTTTTTTCATATATATCAAACCTTTTGGCTCTGACAGCGGCCGAAGGATCACTTTCCACTTTTTGATACCGAATAAGTGATGCCGCAATGATGGCAAGCAATCCTAACAAAGAGCAGATCAAAAACAACTCTTGAAACGGAAGGACAGTAACTAGGAAAAGACCCAATGATGGCCCGAATGCCAGTGCTAAGTTACCCGATAATCCGTAATACCCCATCCCCTCGCCACGCCGTTTCGCAGGGATTATATCGGAAGCAATCGTTCCTGAAGCCGTTGAAGAAAATCCCCAGCCGACGCCCTGTACAATCCGCATCATGAATAACAAGCCGATGCTCCCCATAAAACCGAAGGAACCCACCGACAATGCGAAAATGGCTAACCCAGCAAGAAAAACGATGCGCCTTCCTTTCGTCTCCAATAACCTCCCGGCAATTGGCCGAACAAGCAAGGCCGAAAAAGTGAAGATTCCAAGGACAGCCCCCACAAGACGGTCATCACCGCCAAGCTGTTCTACAAACAGCGGGAGGGTCGGCATCGTCATTTGAAAACCCATGAAGATGCACATATTTGCCAAACAGATCATGATGAAATCACGTGTCCAGATTTTATCAGTCCCTCTTACCCGTTCATCCACTAAGGTTTCCCTCATATCCCTTCACCTTCTAATTATAAAAGTCATTGCAAGTTTACTAAAATTGCTTAAAATAAGCGAATGATTTATTTCGTGTACCTAAATATATATATATAAATAAAAGCCCAGTATGACATTGGGCTCCCCCTTTAACATTCATAATCATTTCCGTCCACTTACCCTCCGTTATGCAAACTAATAATTTAGGTTCGCCATGCTTTTAATGCATATCATCCCTTCATACAGCGGAACGGCTCCAAATCCTTTTGGCTGAAACGAAACCCGCCAATATAATGGAATTCCCTTAAATTCTAAATTTCATAAAACATCCTATGAAACAACCATTCTGTAAGTGATGAATGGTTGTACCGCCCTATCTTATTGTATGCCATTTCTTTCATCTGCCCGCCCGAACGAGTTTCTGTTCTTTTCTTCGCCGTTTATCCTGAAACATTTTTTGATCCGCTTCCATGAATAAGCTATCCATATTCCCTTTGGAATGCGAACGGTAAGCATGCCCGAATGACATACTGATGTGAGGGCCTTTTTTTAGGGAGTTTTGCAAAAGGATTTCTTCCATTAATAATTCACAAAGAGATTCTACCTCTCGCTTGCTCCTGTCAATCAGAAGAATGGCAAACTCATCGCCTCCCACTCTCGCTACAACAGCGATGTCCGAGAAGATCCGTTTCAATAGATTTGCCGCTGCTTTAATCAATTCATCTCCTTTCTTATGGCCATACGTATCATTCATAAATTTCAGCTCATCTAAATCACACAATATCATGGCAACCGGAGTATCGAAATCAAGATTGGATTTGGCAGATATATTATCGAAAAACTGTCGATTATGGATGTTCGTTAATGGGTCATGGGACATTTGATACTCAATATCCTGTATGAACCTCACTCTTTCATCGATATTGCGAATGATTCCTTGAACGGCTACCAATTGCTCTTTTTCATATATAGGTGTGGCATATTCCTCGAACCACAAAAAATCCCCCTCGATATTTCTCCAGCGTTGAATGACCGGCTTAGTATAATCAATCCCAATATATACCTTTTCATTTAGGAGTTCAAAGTCATCAGGATGAATCCTTTCGAAAGGGGAGGAAGGGTCATTGTATGCTTCTTCCAAGACACCTTGACCTAAAAGTGTATTGATTGATGGACTTAGATACCTGAACTTGGAACTTGGATTCGATTCGTAGCAGTAGATAATATCCTTAGAACTTTCCACTATATTAAAAACCTTTTTTTGCACTTCGAACCCTTTCTTCAGATAGTCCACCTCCCTTTTCTTGCGAGTGAAGATCATACGTTTAAATATATCCAATGACAATTTATTGAATTTCATTCTACAGCCCCCATGCTTTTGAAGTCGTTTCATTAAAACTTTTCCATAGATTTGATGGCGGACTTACACTCATTACTTTTAACATAATTATCCTTCATATATTATAATTCCAAAAACATCTAAAAGGAAAAACTTTAAATCTTTTTCAATATTTCCTTAGAAGGGGGCCGCTTATAGCAATGGCAGCATAACTGAAAAAAGCCGACCCCAATTGGATCCGCTTTTTCATGCTTCACGACTATTTCGTTATCTCGATTTTCCCATTATTCGTTTCCAATTTAACTAGATTTTCACCTTTGCCAATGACAGTATTGCCTTCGTACTTACCAAGGATATCTACTCTCCCATTGTCAACATGAACATCGAATGTTGTATTTGTCGGTTCATTCTCCGTTTTGATCATGATTTTACCATTATTACTTTCGAGTTCGATCTCCCTATCCAAGTCTTTCGTGACTAATGTGATTTTACCGTTATTCGATGAACCAACCAGTTTTCCCTCCACATTATTAAGCTCTACTTTTCCATTAGCAGATTTCACTTCAACTTTTTCGGTTATTATATCATTTAATTCTACCCGGCCATTTTGAGATTTCACATTTAGATTTTCACTTTTCAATCCCGATATTTGCAATTTTCCATTATCGGATTCGGCGACAAAGGATTTATAAGATTCTTCAGGCACATATACCTTTAAATGTAAGGATTGAATATGAAAACCAAAGCTAAAGGTGCGTCGATCTTTTAATTGTACCGAAAGCTTCTTCCCTTCCACATCTGCAGTGAAATCCAACTTGGAAACATCCATCCCTTTTGAAACCAACTCTATCCTGGTCTCCGTATCCTTCGTAGGAACGATTTCTACAGCTGCATTATCAGTGTCGATCCGAATGTCCGTCACGATTTCCGAAATCGTTTTTTCCTCTGTAGTCGTTTCCTTATTCGTCACTTGGGAAAACGTAAACAGACTTCCTATTACTCCGATCAATAACAATACAAGTGCAATGATCGATAATTTTTTTACATTAATCATTTTTCAAACCGCCTTTCACAAGGGAAGCGTTAAATTTTAAATAGCGAATGAATCCTTTAGTTAAAGCATTCGTGGCAACAAACATTCCCATGGCAATGAAAATGCCAATCCCGCATAGTCCCAATGCGAAGAAAAGATCGAATAATTGAAAGTTACCTATCGCAAGGTTAAAAAGAACGCCAAACGGAGCAAGAATGAACGCTATCGCCGAAGCCCATCCTGCAATGACAACTCCGATCAATGCTATAAATGGCCCCAAAACGATTACTAAATTAAAGAATCCCAAGCCAATGACTGCCCAAACTGCCCGCATGACATTACTTGCAGAAGTCGTTTGTTCGACCTGACCCAGATGATAGGATGCCATCAGTTCCTTGGAAATCTGTTTAGGATTCCCAAGGGATTTGGAGATTTCCTGCTCTGACTTCCCTTCTTCCATTCCAATTTCGAAATACTCTTCGTAATCTTGAAGGATATCTTCCCGTTCCTCTAAAGAAAGTCTGGTTAAAGAGGCATTCAATTGTTTTAAAAATTGTTCTTTATTCATTGGTTCACACCTTCCTTGATTAATTGGTTGACACCATGGGAAAATTCATTCCATTCCGTCAGCAGCTCTTGAAGGTATCTCCGGCCTTTTTCGGTTAAAGTATAATACTTGCGCGGAGGCCCTTCTGTTGATTCTTGCAAATATGTCGTAAAATACTCTTCCTTCGTCAATCGCCTTAAAAGTGGATATACCGACCCTTCCGATATTTCAATTTGATCCGAAATCTTCTGTACAAGTTCATACCCATAGCGATCCTGCTTATCCAGTAAAACCAGGACACACAGTTCCAGGACACCTTTCTTAAATTGTACATTCATAGCACCTTCACTCCTTCCGAAAGTTTTTCAGTATAGTTCAATAAACAGTACTGAACACCGAACAATACATCTTATGTAAATAATTTACCACACGGTACTGTTCATTGCAAGGTACTATAAATAATTTTTGCTCTTACATGCATTCTAATAAGGGGAGAAGAAAATTAGCATTATATTCAAAGCTGCAAGAGAATACGATGTATAATAGTAAAATGTGGAAGGAGGAGTTACTTTGGCCAACAAAGCAATAACAAAAAAACAATTCGATTTTCTTGAACATGAATTTAATTACCTTGAAAAGGAAGGAGTCATCTCCCAGCAAGAGAAAGTGAGGATGTTAGGTTCCTATGATATCAAAGGTAATTTGAACTTCATCACTATTCTATTATCCATTGGGGCGCTTCTTTTAGGTTTAGGCGTATTGACCTTCGTAGCCAGCAACTGGATCTATTTAAGTAAAGCGGTTAAATTCCTGCTTATCATTGCATGCCTCATCGGAGTGAATTTTGCTGGCTTGAAGGTGCAGGTACGCTTTCCCAAAACGTCACGAAGTCTGCATTATGCAGGTATTCTGATCTTTGGTGCAGGGATTTTTCTAGTCGAGCAGATGTTTAACATTAGCATCAATTTCAACAGTTCCTTTTTATTATGGGCGATTGGAACGGTATTCATTGGATACTATTTGAAGGATGTTTTCATCCTCCTTTTTACAACCTTTCTGCTTTTCATTTATATTAATGGAAGTATATTCGTTGATGAAACATCTTATCCGCTTGCCATTCTTGTATTTCTACCGGCTTTATACATTCTGTTAAAGAAATTCGATTACCCTAAATATCTGACCTTTTTCATTAACGCTTTAGCCATCAATACAATTGCCTTATTTCTTATGGAATTCGTGCCGAAACAAGGGTTTGAAAATTCGAATACGATAGTCCTTTCCATTTTGTTTGTACTGGGAATCGTGCTTGCCTATATTCCGGTAAGAGCCAAATTACAAAACATCACACACATACAAGGGCATATCTTACATGGTATAACTGCACTCTTCCTTACCTTTGATTTTTCAATCTGGTTTCCTTTAGCTTATTTCGTTTTTCTGCTTTATCTGATTCTAAAAGGCAGTTTGACCAGCATCGTGATAATATGTGCACTGATTTTCAGATATTACATTTACTCCTTTGACTTCCTGCCAAAATCACTTACATTCATCATCGGTGGAATCATGCTTATCGGTTTTGGCTTCTTCTTTGAAAATCAACGAAAAAAAGGAGGGGAACTCAATGAGTAATCAATCATTCAGGCCACTCATCGTATTTTCCATTCCAGTCTTGATTCTGTTAATCTTGGCGTTTCCTCCGGTCTGGACAACAATGACAGGAGATGTAATCAAGATCAAAACAGCCCCGGTCGACCCGACTGACTTATTTAGGGGAAGCTATGTGGCATTGAAATACGAAATTGAATCAGTTAGGTCATCACAAGTCGATGACTCGATTAAAACCGAGTTCAATACAAGAAATATGGGTGATTATAAAAAGGTATATGTACGTTTGAAACAAAACACTAATGGACTATACGTGGTCGATTACGTAACGAAAGAAAAACCCGGCGAAGGCGTGTACCTAAAAGGGGAATTGGAAATCCCATATGACCTGCAAAATGCTAAAACCATTCAGATCAGATACGGTCTGGACAATTATTTCGCTTCCGAAGAAAAAGCAAAGGAAATGGAGAAGGACGCATTGGCCAATCCTTCAGTGGCCGTCGTAAAAGTTCGTAATGGCAATGTTGTTTTAACCGATATCATCATTGAATGAATGCCCCCCGGATATGACTAGCAAAAAGAGCATCGGTTTTTCGATGCTCTTTTTTTTGCTGGACTTTTTTCATATGAACATCAGATTGTTACTTAATGACCCGTTTTGCCCCTATATATTTTTCTTTCCAATACTTATCACTCATCTTGACCACCTTGACCCCTTTGGTAGTGGTCCCGACAAATGTACCATTTCCATAATAGATTCCTACAAAAGAGACCTGCCCTTTCTTACCTGTCGCATAGAAGACCAAATCGCCCGCTTTTAAATCTTTTTGCTTCACGGCCTTTCCGGTTTTATACTGGTCCGCACTCGTTCTTGGAATCTTCATTTCTGTGGCTGCATTTTTATATACATATTGGGTAAGACCGCTAGCATCAAACCCTTTTGGGGTCGTCCCCCCATATTTATATTTGCTTCCCACCTGCTTCTTTGCCAAAGCGGCAACTTCATCACCATAATTGATAGAGGCTGAAGCATTAGCCGGACTGAATATGAATGCCGTCAATAATGCCCCGATTAAAACTATGACTGTAAACCATTTTGAAACTTGTAAACTATAACTCATCCTTTTTCCTCCCCAAACTGAAAATGAACCACAATTTTAAATGTATGTTGCATTTCGGTTTTTAGACCAAATCATGTTCGGCGATCATCATCTCGGCAAAAAAAAATAACCAGATAACGCCGGTGTTTAGCTAATACGGTGTTATCTGGTATATTCTATTTTTCAGTAGCTGAAAGGATAGTGTCCATTACTTAGGTTCCTCGTATTGTCGAGCATTTTCACTGTCACTTAGACCTTTAGTGGTATGATCGACCACACCGCCGATTCCAAAGAATGTAAGCGCTATGAAGTTAATGATGCCTAAAGCTCCGTTCAATGCATCATCAGTAATGGTAAAGCCTATAGGAGTAATGAAATTGTTTATGAACGCCGCAACCATCTGCGCCAATATTAAAAGACCAGGAAGGAGTACAGTGAATATAAACGTAGGGTTCTTAAGACGCACTTTCCAGTTGATCATTGCTTTTCCCCCTCTCTATCATATTAAGTCCGCTTCATTGAAGATTGTCGCAGACCTGCTATATTTTATGCGGCTTGTCCTTTTTACGTTCAAAAGTTCCATTATAATCCATCTCTCTAGTTTCCCATAAACAGAAAAAAGCCCATCAGAGGATGGACCTTCTCTTAAACCTCAAAGTAGTTTTTTAAAACACTAGAGAGCATCTCACTTTAACAAGTACGTAACAGCCTTCCTCAAGCTCTATATACTCCTCGGTATTCCAGTTTATTCCTGACTTTAGAAAATAAGCTTCTGCCTCTATAGGTAGATTGGTAGTCACCGTCCGTAAACCTTTTCTCTCACTCTCCCCCGGAATGGATACCGGCGGCAAGTCCTGTGCCAGCCAAAACCGTTTATAGCTGAGCCAATTGGGCGGCATTTGCTCCGGATTTTTCAGGATCAGGGCATTATTCCATGTGGGCCAACGTTTGCAATTGCCTTAATGATATTTGTGCATTTCATTTAAGTAAGAAAATAAAAAGAAAGAACGTCCGATCCTAGATCGAGCGTTCTTAAAACCTGAATATATTAAATGCTTGATTTTTCACACTCCAATTTTTTCCTCCAAAAACAATCTGATCCGTTCAGCAGCTTCTGTCAATCTATCTTCCGGCTGGACCAAGGCCATCCGGACATACCCTTCACCCTGCTTACCAAAAGCATCGCCTGGAACGACCGTTACCCCTGCTTTTTCAATCAATGCATAGGCAAAATCCCGTGATTTCCAGCCAGCAGGAATTGGGGCCCAAATAAACATGGTAGCTGATGTTTTCGGTACATGCCATCCCCCTTCCGCAAGACCTGAAATCAAGGTATCACGTCGGGACTGGTATTCCTTAACCTGTTCGGATAGCAGCGAAAGATTGGAAGTTAGCGCCATCTCGGCAGCTTTTTGGATAGGATAAAAAACCCCATAATCGATGTGTGATTTCAACGTTCTCAGAATGTTCAGCGCCTCTCGATTGCCTACTGCATACCCGATGCGGCAGCCGGCCATATTAAAAGTTTTGGAAAGTGAGTTAAATTCAATCCCCACTTCCTTGGCACCAGGAATGGACATAAAACTAATTTGCGGATGATCATCAAAAATCAACTCGGAATAAGCAAAATCGTGAACCACCATGATCTCGTTCTTTTTCGCAAACGATATAACTTCCGAAAAGAAAGCTTCATCAGCAAGGGCCGTGACAGGATTTCCTGGATAACTGATGATCATCATTTTGGTCTTTTTCACTATTTCACCCGGAATTTCGTTAAGCTGCGGCAGGAATCCATTTTCGGCAGTAAGCGGCATCGGATGAATGATTCCGCCGGCAAGTTCAACACTCGCTTCATAAATTGGATATCCCGGATCTGGCACCAGCACATAATCTCCAGGGTTTATCATCGCCGTTGCCAAGTGTGCAAGGCCATCCTGCGATCCCATCAGTTGGAGGACTTCCCTTTCTGCATCCAGCTCCACTCCATAACGCATCCGATAAAAATAACGGACTGCCTCATGGAATTCAGGTGTACCTTTTAACGTATACCCGTAGGAATTGGGATCCTGCGCATACTTTACAAGCGTATCCACTACAAAATCAGGAGGTGGTAGATCCGGACTTCCTACACTCAAATCGATAACATCCAACCCTCGTTTCATTGCACCCTGCTTGCGGGTCGCCAATTCTGAAAATATCCCCGTTGTGAATTTTCCGACTTTTTCAGATGGAGTCATATTCATTCTGCGATTCCCCTCCATTAATGATTTTCTATCTATCATTATAGCAATCTTTCTCGTGTATTTTAAGAATTCATCAGTATCTGTTCCAGAGCCTCATCAAGATGACGGAATTTAAATGCATACCCCGCCTTTTCCAATCTCTCAGGTATGACCCACCGGCTTTTTAATATCAATTCCGTTTCGGTACCCATAAAGAAAGCGCCCATTTCAAGCATGGGTGTTGGACAGGGAAGTCCTATCCTAATATTCATGAGTTTTCTCAAATGAGCCATCAATTCACGATTTGTAACTGGATGCGGCGATGAACAATTGAACACCCCGCTCAGCTCCTGATTCTTTCTCATAAAAAGGACAATGTTAAATAAATCTTCTATATGTATCCAACTGAATTTCTGATTTCCTGATCCTTGATGCCCTCCCATTCCGAATTTAACCAAATTCCTATATGGGGTCATCACTCCCCCCTCTCCCAATACAATGGCGATCCGTAAAGCAATTTGTCTCGTCTTTGGTAATCGGAAATTGAAAAATGAGCGCTCCCACGCTTTCGCAACATCTACAGAAAAGCCTGAACCGATTACACCATGTTCCTCCGTCATTGGTTTATCTTCAGCATGCCTGTATATCGTTGCCGTACTTGAGTTTATCCATAATGAAGGGGGATTCTCGCATTGTTCAATCGCCTTACCTAGCACTTCAGTCGTATCGGTTCGTGAATCCAATATTTCTTTCTTATTCTTGGCGTTGTAACGGCAATTGACCGTCTTTCCTGCTAGGTTGATTAACATATCCGAGTTATCGATCATTCCCCTTATTCCTTCTTTATCTTCCCAGCCAGTATGCGGGGATTGTCTGGAGATGATCCTTACCTCATACCCTAAATTCCTGAAATGCTTTTCAAAGTATTGACCGACAAAACCAGTCCCGCCAGCTAAAACCACTTTCTTCAGCATATAACCAACCCACTTTCGTTTATGAGTTAATAGTACGAATAATAACGAGTGTTTATGTGTTTTCATGTGAAGTAATTCACATGAATTATACCATGTTATTACATTAAATGGTAGCAACTCCTGCGCTGCGCAATAATTAATGAACTTGTCCAAGCAAAAGGAAAAATTACACATAAATTAGTAATGTGGAAATCTATAAAACAAAGGGGATGATTTCAGTGTCAAACAAAAAGCTAAGAAGAGCTGGTAATTCTGGAACTGGCAATAGCAGCCTTAGGTCTGCCTTGAGAAGAGTCTTACAAAATCTATTAAACAATAATAGAGGTACTTCAATTAAGGAACCTACTTCCATCAAGCAACCCACTTCTGTCAAAGAATTTGAAAATTAGAAGGTTGCTTTTTTGAGATTCACATGGAATCCCTTTGGACTAATCTAAAGGGATTCCATGTTATGTATTTACATGTACCAGCTATATATGTCTAGTGAATAACTGTTATATCTAATAGAGATAAAGGAGAAGTTATAATGTATTTTTTTCGAGACTGGAAACCTAAAAAGGATATAAAGAAATTAACGGATATTACGGTAAAAAATTTTCGGGTTTCGTCCGATAAAGTGAATGAAATTCTGCAAAATTCACACAAGGTACTTGTGATTTGTAATGATAAAGGTAAAGTAGTGGGGTTTCTTTGTTATAATCTTTATTTATATAAAGTGGCTCATATTAATTATGTAGTCATTGACAAGAAATATAGAGGAAAGGGAATTCTCCAAGCCCTTTTACCCGAATTAGTAGCATATGTGAGAAAAAAAGGAATCCTTGTAGTGTCCGGTTTCGTGAACAAAAATAACCATGAAGCATTGCAAAAGTTTAGAGCCCTTGGTTTTAAACCGATTTTCATTTATCATGATGACATTCTAATTCAATCACTGATTTAAGAAGGGTCTCTTGAAGCCTATAGGGGTAAATAAAAAGAAAGATCGATCAAAATACATTCCGTTTTACCCTCCATTCACAGGGATTATCTTCCTGATACTAATCCTAATAAGTGAGATTAGGATTATAGGGATATATGAATTCTCCGTTCCTCCATGCAATGAACAACTAGGGAAGGAAAGCCTGTAAATTCTACACGGATTCATAGGCATTTTCCCTGTAGTCTCTTCAACCTTTCTTAAAATCTTACTCCTCTCTCCGATGCTTCTTTTTCATGCAATTTCCCATGTATTCAAGGTAATTCTATTGAACAAACAATGTGCCACGTTTGTCATTCCTTTGCTTGATAGTAGAGTTCCCCTTAAAAAGGTCAACCAGTAAAAACTAGTTAACCCTATCATACGTTTATCTTAATAAAACAGAAGTGGCACTATATATATTGGAAGAAATCGCAATGATTTAATACCCTATCCATAATATTTTTTCTATATTTTCAAAATAAACCCATTCCTGTATAGTGATTGTATACCTGCTAAAAGGGGAGATATAATGAAATCGATAGAACTAATTATCTTAAATCTTGAAGAGGTTAGAAGAAGAAACATTAAACTATGGACTTCAATACCTAAAGGCACACTCCATTGGAAACCGGACGACAAGGCAATGAGCTGTTTAGAAATGGTTAGACATGTCCTTGATAGTGAGCATTACTATCATTTATCCATTAAAAATCAAGGCAGCTTACCAGTTTATGAATCACCATATGAAAAACAGCCACTTATCTCTGTAGAAGCGGAATTAAACTTTGCCGAACCTTACAGGCGTGACTTTTTGGAAACAATCATATCCTTCAGCGAAGACGACTTATCCACTATTAAAATTGATCGCTCTGATGTAGGATATATCAGGGATTTAGGAGACATGCTGCTGAGAATCGCTTATCATGAGTCTGTACATACTGGTCAATTATTGGACTACTTAAGAACTGCTGGAGTCCCTAGAATTAACGTTTGGGATTAATCATATCATTTTCAAAGGGTGTTTCATCATGGTGAAGCGCCCAGACTGTTGGCAACTCGATGAAAATCGTGTTTGTCTGCAGTTTTTTTTATTGCTTGTACGATTTGGATGTTGATTTCCGCTTCAGGCACTCGCTTTCCGCGGGCGGTCGGGGAGCCTCCTCGCCTTGCGCCTGCGGGGTCTCCCCTAGACACGCTTTTCCCGCA
>NZ_JBIWEU010000016.1:41738-67520 GCF_044762675.1 Peribacillus sp. NPDC096448
GTACGATTTGGATGTTGATTTCCGCTTCAGGCACTCGCTTTCCGCGGGCGGTCGGGGAGCCTCCTCGCCTTGCGCCTGCGGGGTCTCCCCTAGACACGCTTTTCCCGCAGGAGTCTCGTACCTTCCGCACCAATCAACTTTGTTATAGCATTTAGTTAGAAACCATGACTGGGAGTTGAAGGTATTGGTTTGAGAACATCATTTGATGAAAGATATGTTTTCCGCCTACAAACTGCGGGTACCAGTCTGCATGATTGGGCCTGCAGTTTTTTTATTGCTTGTACGATTTGGACGTTGATTTCCGCTTCAGGCACTCGCTTTCCGCGGGCGGTCGGGGAGCCTCCTCGCCTTGCGCCTGCGGGGTCTCCCCTAGACACGTTTTCCCGCAGGAGTCTCGTACCTTCCGCACCAATCAACTTTGTTATAGCATTTAGTTAGAAACCATGCCTGGGAGTTGAAGGTATTGGTTTATAGAACATCATTTGATGAAAGATATGTTTTCCGCCTACAAACTGCGAGTACCAGTCTGCATGATTGGGCCTGCAGTTTTTTTATTGCTTGTACGATTTGGACGTTGATTTCCGCTTCAGGCACTCGCTTTCCGCGGGCGGTCGGGGAGCCTCCTCGTCTTGCGCCTGCGTGGTCTCCCCTAGACACGCTTTTCCCGCAGGAGTCTCACACCCGCTCCAATTAACCTAGTTTTTAATTTTAGATTGAACCCTTTTGCCTACAGTCTTTATTGTTTTAAATAGAAATATTTAAACTTGTGGTGATGAGGGTGCTTGTATACATGATTCTAGAGATCAACTTGAAATGATTACTTTAAATCAACTGGTGCCGCAGACCGCAAAAGTTTTGTATTGGGAACGATTGTAACACCTGGAAATACATATTACAGTCGAAATACGGCATATTTCCAGTACGAATGAAATCAACTACATTTACAGGACAGGGAATTATGAACTGCAATTCATTGTCGGTGAACGTCAGTGTAGAGGATAGGAATCATGATAAACACTAAGTTAAAAGAACCTTGCAATAGTTCCGGATGGCCCAAAAATCCCCTTTTCCACTTAGCTAATATTCGACGTGGATGAGGGGCTTTTTGTCCCCTTGGATTCTTAATGATCACTTCCCTTTCCTTTCGTATTATTTAACTTCAATGTGTGAAAATCCGTATAATTCACCAAGTTTCATTAACACTAATGATATAAGTTATTTTCATTGACTTTTTTCCTTTTCTTGTATAGTATCACAGAGTATCAATCCCTATCAGATTACTAGGAGGTTTACCCAAATGAAAAAAATGGTTGCACTTTTATCGCTATTGTTAGCTTTCACGGTTGTACTTACCGCTTGTGGTACCGATACAAAAAATGAGGCAAACGATACCGGCAATAAATCTTCTTCACAAGAAAGTCTATATGATAAAGTCAAAAAAGATGGCGTATTAACTGTTGGAACAGAAGGTACATATCCTCCTTTCACATTCCACGATGATTCAGATAAACTAACGGGGTTTGATGTTGAAATTGCTAAAGAAGTGGCAAAACGCCTTGGAGTGAAAGCTGAATTCAAGGAAACACAATGGGACGGCATGTTTGCAGGCTTGGATGCAAAACGATTTGATATGATCGCAAACCAAGTGGGCATCGATGAAGACCGTCAAAAGAAATATGATTTCTCTGACCCATATATTCAATCAGGGGCCGTATTGCTTGTACACAAAGATAATACGGATATTAAATCCTTCGATGATTTGAAAGGCAAGACCTCTGCACAATCATTAACGAGTAACTACAATGACCTGGCGAAATCACATGGTGCTGAAGTTACCGGAATTGAAGGATTTTCTCAATCCGTACAGCTTATTGGTTCTAAACGTGTAGATGCCACGATCAATGACAAATTATCTTACCTTGATTATAAAAAACAACATCCGGATGCACCTATCAAAGTGGCTGATGAGGAAGAAAGCGGAGTCGCAAGTGGTTTAATGTTCAGAAAAGACAGCGGTAAATTAGTGGAAGAAGTAAACAAAGCACTTAAAGCAATGAAAGAAGACGGCACGTACGCGAAAATCTCGGATAAATGGTTTGGTGAAGATGTTTCTCCTAAGTAATATTTTCGCCGACCCCGAGCGTATGGACCAGCTTGTTTCCATCGCTCAAACCTCCCTCTATCCGATGATAGAGGGAGCTATTCAATATACGATTCCACTAACACTAATTTCATTTGTTCTCGGCCTTATTCTTGCTGTACTCACAGCATTGGCTAGATTATCTTCCATGAGGATACTTCAAATAATTGCGCGAGTATATGTGTCAATCATCCGCGGGACACCATTACTTGTGCAATTATTTATCATTTTCTATGGACTTCCAAATTTAGGTGTAACCATCGATCCTATCATATCGGCTATTATCGGATTCTCACTAAGTGTTGGAGCATACGCATCTGAAATTATACGAGCGGCCATTTTATCCATACCAAAGGGGCAATGGGAAGCAGGCTATTCAATCGGGATGTCATATACCCAAGCTTTAAAGCGCATCATTTTGCCGCAGGCAGCTCGGGTATCCATTCCCCCATTATCCAATACGTTCATTAGCCTTTTAAAAGATACATCGCTTGCATCACTCATTCTTGTAACGGAATTATTCCGTAAAGCCCAGGAAATCGCTGCAAAAAACTATGAATTTCTACTACTTTACATGGAAGCAGCTGCTTTATATTGGATTTTGTGCACCATTCTATCTTTCATTCAAGGAAGTTTAGAGGACAGACTTAATCGTTATGTAGCAAAATAAGAACCGCAGTAGTTAAAGGGGATTTTAAAATGATCAACATTAAGAATCTTCATAAATCGTTTGGTGACCTTGAAGTATTAAAGGGCATCGATTTGGAAGTGGAGCAAGGGAAAGTCATTGTATTGATCGGTCCTTCGGGTTCAGGTAAAACAACCTTTCTTCGGTGTTTGAATCTCCTTGAGGTACCAACGGACGGGACGATTGAAATCGATGAAACGGTAATGGACTTCAAAAAACCGGTTAGAAAAAATTCGATTACTTCTTTTCGCAGTTTAACAGGGATGGTTTTCCAAAGCTATAACCTCTTCCCCCACAAAACAGCTTTGGAAAATGTAATGGAAGGCCCCATCATTGTAAAAAACATCGCCAAACATCAAGCGAAAGAAACGGCTGCTGCCCTGCTTACAAAAGTGGGCTTAGGTGAAAAAATCGATTTTTATCCGTTTCAATTGTCCGGCGGACAGCAGCAACGGGTCGGAATTGCAAGGGCCCTGGCCATGGAGCCTAAGGTCATGCTATTCGATGAACCCACTTCGGCTTTGGATCCCGAACTAGTCGGAGACGTCCTGCAGGTCATGAAAGACCTGGCGAAAGAAGAGGGCATGACAATGATCGTGGTGACCCATGAAATGCGTTTCGCCCGTGAAGTCGCCGATGAAGTCATTTTCATGGATGAAGGAAAAATAATCGAGCGGGGTGCACCCGAGCAGATTTTCACAAACCCTAAAGAAGCGCGTACACGAAAATTCCTCAATATGATTCAATAAAAAAACGGTGCTATTTCAAGCACCGCTCGCACCCCCCCATTTTTAGAATGGGGGGGTTTTTGCCCCATCAACTTAATGAGTTGCTTGGACCTGTTTAGTCTGTGTCCGTGCATGGTATAACTGAAAAAGAATCAAGGCAAAAACGGAAAGGATCGCGCCCGATATAAATGGTAAATCAATCGAAATCGAAAATAACCAACCGCCGAGCGGAGGACCCGCAATCCTGCCGAACGAGTCGAAGGAAGATAGCAGTCCCGTGACACTGCCATGGCCCGTCATGGAACTTTTGGTAAGCAGTGCCGAAATGGCCGGCCGGATGAACCCATTACCCACTCCGAAAACCGTCAGGAAGACCGCCGATGTCCAGAACCCGGAAGAAAACAGGATGAGAATGAAACCAACTGCCGAGACGATGATTCCCATTCGGATGACCGCTCCTTCCCCATATTTCTTTGTCATCCTACCCACTAATCCACCTTGAACGATCGCACTCCCAAACCCCATGATCATAAAGATATAGCCTAATTGTACAAGACTTATATCAGCCTTTTTGGCTGCAAAATAGGCAAAAGTCGTTTCAAGTCCTGCCATTGAAAGGGTGACGATCATTTGCAGAAAAAACATGGTTTTAAGAGGCCCTCTAAAGGCTTTCCAAATGGACTCTTTATTTTTTGACTGTTGGGCCCTCTTCTCTACTGTATGTGATTCCTTCAGTATCGCAATCACTAAGAATAAAGTAATCAAAGAGGATATTCCCGCAATGTAAAACGGTAAGTTCAAACTTGATTTGGAGAATACCCCGCCAATCGCCGGTCCAAAGATGAATCCAAGCCCTGTGGCGGCCCCGATGATTCCCATCCCTTTTCCCCGATCTTCCGGCGTCGTGATGTCTGCCACATACGCCATTGCGGTTGGCATGTTAGCCGATGACAAAATCCCGCCAATGATTCTGGCTACAAATAATACCCATAAGGAATCTGCCGAAGCCTGGATGAAAAACGAAAGGGCCAGTCCAGCAATCCCGATTATCATGACAGGCTTACGTCCTATCCGGTCAGATACACGTCCCCACACCGGGGCGAAAAATAATTGCATTAATGAATAAACAGCCATTAAAAGCCCAAGCTCTGTCGGACTGCCGCCAACCTTTTCGGCAAGGAACGGAATGACGGGAATGATGATCCCAAATCCGACCATGACTAAAAACATCACTAAAAAAAGAACGGGTAACACCTTTTTTGTTTCCATTATATTTTTCTCCTTTTATTCTCCACATTCGCTGCGTACATTGGAACGAATTCCTGAATCCCATTACTTAGCATAATCTACCTGGCAATACTTTAAACAGTTTATCATACAACCTTTACCAAATCAGTATGAAGCACGACCTTCTTTCAGAAACTCCCTTAAATAAATAAGGACCATGCATCAAAATCCTGAACTCTACAGTCATTTCTCATGTAATGGCACTTTCTTTTTTTCACTGTGTTTCGTGAAATCAGTGGCATGAGTTCGTTAAAAATCTTTTCCTCCCCTTATTTTTTCTTAAGGGGTACTCTATACTGTAGGGTATGATTGATGTTTGGGAGGTAGAAGAATGTCTAATGATCAGTGGATTTTAATTATTGACGATGAAGAAGATTTGGCACGTCTCATGGAGACAGTTTTACATAAAGAAGGTATCCCGAATATTATTACGGCGGGAACGATTGCGGATGGGTGGGCAAAGTTTCAGAAGTTCGATCCATCACTGGTCTTGCTGGATATCATGCTGCCAGATGGTGAAGGCTATGATTTATGCAAGCAAATTCGTGAAGTGTCGAATGTGCCCATTTTATTTTTGTCGGCAAAGGATGAGGAAATTGATAAGCTTTTAGGGTTGGCGATTGGCGGGGATGATTATATTACCAAACCATTCAGTCCGAAAGAAGTGGCCTATCGGGTAAAGGCGCAGCTTAGGCGGGCGGGCTATACAGAGGAAAAAACCTCACCGAAAGAATTGCAAATTGGGCCATTTGAGCTTAGTTCAAATGAAAATGAAGTGAAAAAGGATGGCAAAACGCTTGAGCTCACAGCTAAAGAAATCGGTCTGATGAGCTGTTTTATGCATCATCCGAATCAGATCTTGAGCAAGGAAACTTTGTTTGAACATGTGTGGGGCAATGATTTCTTTGGCTCTGATAATACAGTGATGGTTCATATTCGCCGTTTACGCGAAAAAATCGAGGCAGATCCTTCAAAGCCTTCTTTTTTAATAACCGTTAAAGGGCTTGGTTATAAATTACAGACCAAGGGTGAAACAAGATGAAGTGGAAATTGACACGGCGCTTTTTAGGATCCGTTGTGACAATTGTTGTAATCGTGGGAATCGTAAATACAATTTTACTTTTATGCTTACTCTTTGTTCATTTCGACACGGAAGAGGAATCTGCGGAAAACTTTAGCCGATCTTTTTCACAATACGTAGAACTAATTGATGACAAACCAATGGTAAATGAAGAAGGACTGGAAAAACTGCGGAACACAAACGCCTGGATACAATTTTTGAATGATAAGGGTGAACAAGTCGCAGCCTATTACACACCTCAAAAATTGCAAACCGTATATTCCCCTGTTGAAATCGTCCAAATGTATAAGTATAAAGAAATCGATGCAGAGACTACTGTTTTTGCCGGCGAAGCTCATGATTTCAGCTATTTTGTAGGGGTTAAAGATCGAGGAATAGGCCGATATGTACTGTCCTATAATTATGTTCACATTTTAAAGTATATCAACATCATACTTTTACTGTTTTTAACCGTGGATATTATTATTGCCCTAGTCATTGGACTATTATTTGGTAAAAGATTAACGACACCACTTAACACTTTAATAGAAGGAATTCAGCAGCTTCGTGAAAGACGTTTTAAAAAGATGAGTATACCAAAAGGCGTATATGAAGATGTATTTCACAATATGAATGAACTATCGGTAAAGTTAGATCAGTATGAAAAAGAACGTGATCAACTCGACCAAATGCGTGAGGAATGGATTAGCAATGTTTCTCATGACATGAAGACACCACTTGCTTCGATCCATGGTTATACAGAATTGATGAAAGACAATGCCACTGAATTAACACCACAAGAATTGTATGAGTTTACATCCATTATTAATAGACAGTCCGTATATATGAAAGATTTGTTGGATGACCTCAATTTAACGATGCGTTTACGCAACCAACGACTTCCTTTGCAATTTGAAGATGTTGATATCGTTGGGTTTATAAGAGAAATGACGATCGAGCTCTTAAATGATTCACAATTTGGTGATCGACAGGTTGAATTTGATGCAAATGTGGACAAGGCAATACATAAAGTCGATAGAAATTTACTGAAACGGGCGATTTTTAACTTTATCTACAATGCGCTCGTACATAATGATGAAAATGTCGTCTTGAAAATACAAATTGATGATATTCATTTACAATCAGAATTTCATACCCAAATTACCATTGCCGATAATGGCCGCGGTATTCCCTCCAAAGATTTGGAACAGGTTTTTGAACGCTACTATCGAGGTACGAATACTGCCAGTACACATGGGACCGGCTTAGGAATGGCCATTGCAAGGGACATTATTCTGGCCCATAAAGGTAAACTGGATTTGACTAGCATTGAAAATAAGGGAACAACCATTACGATACTTTTATAATTTTTTCCTTACAGAGAAAGGGCTGTCCACAACATACAGACAGCCCTCTTTCCTATTTATTTTGGTTGTGCCTTTTTTGGAATATCCTCAAATTTCACTTCATCATATGACGAAACCTCATCACCATTTTTCACGTACATCTTTAAGTAAGCATCTTTTCGAAGATTTTTTTGTGCAGTGAATTCAAGCGGTATCATTTCACCATCTGCATTTTTGGCGTCAAGTTTATAAGAATAGTAAGTCATCACTGAACCATCATCGAGCTTGGTTTCATGTTGCACCCCATCTTCAGTAATTTGCAAATAATACTTATCGGCATTCATTCGGTTAAAGTCCAATTTAGTAAGCGCGAATACTCCTGCCGCTCCGAGTATAAACAAAATACCAACTATCATAAGAAATTTTTTCATCACGATCATCCTTCTGTTTTATTATTTTGTGTGATAATACGATTATAGGAAGCTACCGTTAAGATATAATACAGACCGTAAATAACCGTATAAGCGATCATCCAGATCAACACAGGTTTTTCCAAGTCCATCATCAATAAGCCCGAGAAGGCTTTTAACGCAACCGCACTGTGCAACAGCCCCACTGCCAGCGGAACGAAAAAGATTACAAACACTTGAGATGCAATGGATTTCCGCATTTCTTTTGCGTTAACGCCCATTTTATGAAGCATATTGTATTGTGATTTATCTTCCTCAGCTTCCGTTAGAACTTTAAAGTAAATGATACTGCCTGTTGCCGCTAAAAAAACCAGACCAAGAAAACTGCCGATAAAGAGCAATGAGCCTACACTTTCAATGCTTGTTTGAAAATCTTGAGGGGCACTGGAAAATAGAGCTTCTTCAGGTATTTGTTTTGCAATTTTTTCAGATAAATCCACGGAGGCTTGATCAACACCGATAACACGATAGTTCAGGGCTTCCCCTTCTTTTTGCAATGATTTAAATTGCTCATTCGATACAACCACTGCAATGCCTGCTGTTTTGGCATTTAAAACTGTTTGTGTTTTAAAGCTTTGGAATGTGATCGCCGTGTTGTTTTCGGTCCTGATCGTCTTGTCCTTATATTCAGGTGAGAATCTTTTGTCATATCCAATATCCAAAATGACTGCTTTGCCATGATTCACAAGCAATGTGTCCTTACCTTGTACATCTGCCAATTTGTTATATGTTCTTTCGTCAATAACCGTATAAATCCTTTTATCCGAGCTATCGAATGCTGATCCCTTGCTAAGTTCTTCCGTATTAAATGTGATGGACAGTGCTTCGACATTTTCATCATACTTTGTATCTGGCAATACGGCGGTGACTTGATGATCGCTTTTTGCATCCGTTTGCTGATACATGAAGGTATTAGGATCAACGGTCATGACTTGGTCATTCGCGTTATAATAAAGACCATAAACCGCCCCCCCGGCCGTTACCGTTGTAGCACTTAACACCGCAATTACGGTCAATGTCCGTGCATTCCCCCGAATGCGATATAGCAATTGCGAGACCGTCATCAGATGCAGGCCTTTCCATAGCCATTTTTCATTTTTCTTAATCACGGCTAACAAAAAGCCTGTCACGCTATGAAACAATAAAAATGTACCGGCAATTACAGTTGTCAAAATAATGAGTGCCGTCATCAAAAAGCCGACTTTTTCCCACACTTTAGATGTAAAAAGATCTTGCATCGCCAACCAATATCCCATGACAATCAGGAAAATTCCCAGAAAGGCTACAATCATAGATGGCTTCGGAGCCGCTTCCCCCTTTTTCGATGCATGGAACAGATCAATTAGTTTAAATTGGTAAATTAAACGATAGCCCTGGAATGATGTCACCAAGAAAATAATAAGAAATACGATAGAGGTGTTCAATGCTGCAGATCCCGAAAATGTAAATGGTGCGATGACATCATAGCCCATTAAATAGATCAAGATCGTCATGAACCCTTTTGAACAAAGAAATCCTAGTAAAATCCCCACAACCAATGAAACCAAACCTAGCAATAGGTTTTCAAAGAAGAGCATAAAGCCAATCTGGCGATTACGTACGCCAAGCAATGCATTTAATGCCACTTCTTTTTTACGTTTTTTCATGAAGAATGAATTGGAATAGGCAATAAAAATGGCAACGAAAAAAATCAGGATGACGGCCGCTCCACTCATTAATGAATCTAATTTCTGTGATGAAGCCGTTTGTTCTGCAACTGCATCACTATATTTTAATGTTACAAATGTGAAGTAGATGATAATGCTAAACACCATAGATGCGATATATAAAAAATATTGGGAAAGGTTCCGGGCAATATTTTTTCTCGCCAGACTAAATAACGTCATCTACCTCACCTCCAATTGTTGCAAGGACATCCATAATTTCTTGGGAAAAAGCTTTACGTGATTGGCCACGACGATAAATTTCTGTTGAAAGCGTACCATCCTTGATGAAAATGATCCTCCGGCAGAAGCTTGCGGCATATGCATCATGTGTCACCAACATGATGGTGGAATTATTATTTTCATTTAGTTCACTTAAGCTTTCCAGCAGACCGGTTGCTGATTTTGAATCAAGTGCACCTGTTGGCTCATCTGCCAGGATCAATGCAGGCTCTGTCACAAGCGCTCTGGCTGCAGCTGTTCTTTGCTTTTGCCCACCGGAAATTTGGTATGGATATTTAGCTAATAAATCTTCAATCCCGAATACTTTAGCAATACGATTCAC
This sequence comes from Peribacillus sp. NPDC096448, assembly GCF_044762675.1. Taxonomy (NCBI): domain Bacteria; kingdom Bacillati; phylum Bacillota; class Bacilli; order Caryophanales; family Bacillaceae; genus Peribacillus; species Peribacillus sp. NPDC096448. Next base: position 51,726 of record NZ_JBIWEU010000016.1, read on the forward strand.
CAATGCAGTAATTTCTTTCGCTGGAATTTTCGCAATCGCCAGCGGTAATAATATATTTTCCTTCACAGTCAATGAGTCTAGCAAATTGTAATCCTGGAAGATGAAACCAAGATTATCACGTCTGAAATCCGTTAAGTCAGCCCCTTTCATATCATGAATGCTCGTATCATTCATATAAATTTTCCCTTCAGTCGGCGAGTCAATAGTTGCCAACATATTGAGCAACGTCGATTTCCCCGCTCCAGAAGGTCCCATGATTCCTACAAACTCCCCTGCATGGATGTCAAAAGATATATTTTCCAACGCTGTATAAGCAGCGCTTGATTTACCATACGTTTTTTTTATATTTTCCACTTTTAATAATGGTTCCATTTGTTTCACCTCTTCAGTATTGTTGATACATTTACTTTACATGCTCATTCTTACAGCATCTTTGTGCCAACCTTACAGCAAGCTTAAATCCAAAAAAAACGCCTTCCATTTAAATGGAAAGGCGTTTCTTTGGATTTTTTAAAAGTAATAGTAATTAACTTTGCTTCAAAAGCCTGCGGTCGATTACAAAATTACCAAATGGAATGAATGAAACGATGAAAATCATCGCCATTTTTAAAAAGGACCATTTTGATATGATGCTCACATAAAGTAAAAAAAGCCCAAACACGACAAACAAGAAACCATGGATGCTGCCTAAAATGAGTGTTGCTTCCCCAATATCCAATATGTACTTAATGGGCATACCAATGGCAAGCAATAGAACATATGAGATTCCCTCAATTATTGTAATAAACCGAAACCATCCAATAGCTGTCGAAAACATTCGCTCATCCCCTTATTCATTGTACAAGTACGGCAGACAAATCCAGCTTCTTGTCCCCATCCAAAATCTGTTACTCTATCATATTATATTATGGTGACACCCACTAATAAATAGTACCAGGTTTTCCTAAAAATAGAACAACAAAAAAAGCCCAATCAAAGGATTGGGCCCTTAACAAAGTAAGGTAGAAATTTACTTAAAGACGCTCAATTCCGAAACCAATTCGCTCCCTCATCCATGTGCACGAAGGGAATATCCGTATCAATTACACCTTTGATTCGTTCTAAATCAACATCTTCCCCTTCGAGCCATTTCGCAAAATCTATGGAAGTCGGCTCCTGGTTCCCTCCCAATGCAATCCAAGCTTTCATCTCTTTAGGTAAATAAGCGGATGTATGAATCGTTCCCGCCCAGCTGCTATATAAATCCGAGAAGACACCTTGATTGGTATCATTAAACAGCCGATAAGCATCGTAGGCAGATGCAAGTTTCCCTTCATGATCTTGGATGATCTCCAATCGGCGTTTCGAATCGATAAGATGGTTACGGTTTTCATTTTTCATGATTTCAAAGTGATTGGTACAGGCATTTGACGTGCGCACCTCTATATTTCTTGGGGAGGTTTCCACAATATAGGTACTTCCGCTTTTATCATAGACGACGTAAGTGAAAGAATGACGATGCGGGATTTCCTTCAACATCGCCACTGCTTCCTGAACGTCCGCACACGATTCAACAATCAGTCTGCCAATCATGCAACAAATGAAACCATCACCAGGATTCTTCCGATTCATGAAGTTATAGCCTATCACCAACCCTTTTTCGTTCATTCCATCCATCCGGCCAGTCCCTCGCTGACTAGGGCCGATGCTTGAATACCCTTGATCGGTTGGCTGGAATAAGACATAGCGTCCTTCATAGGTCTTCGGGTGGTAATCATAATTCCGAATAAGATAATCATTGCCTGTCATGATCGAACAGCCCGACCGAACATAATCCAACCGGTATCCACCGAACTCTTGCAGCACGCGGTCAATTGGCCATTTCAGTGCTTCTTGCAATCCCAGTAATTCTTCCCAAACTCCAGGGGCGAATTGTGTAATCGCTCTCTTGACCTCTTCTTCTTCAACCGTAAACCGAGGCTGCCTGATCTTCCACTGATCTTCACGGTTTTTTACCGTTAGTGAATCTTTTAATTCCTCCCCTTGCATGTATCCAAACTCATAATGTGTACCCCGAAATTGTATGACATCACTATATATTTGCTTCACGGCTTATCCCTCATTTACAGTAGTTGCTATTCAAATTAAGAATACTTGAAGCATTGTTGAAAATAAAGAAGATAAGCCTTAAATCATGTCATTAGTTCAGATTTCAAGAAAATGTTTTCCTGATTTCTTATTATGGGTGGAGACACGAATAAAGGCAGTGTAACGAATAAAAAGTATCTTCATAAAAATTTTTTATAATTTAAAAAGGCCCCTACTCTATATGAGTAAGGGCTCAGGCTATTGATAAAGATATATTTTGTAATCACTTCTTCAACCTTTGCTAAATGGTATTTCTAACCCGATGAATATAAAGTGTTGTAAAAAAACTTATTTAGTACGCCTATTCATTCTCTTAATTTTGATACATTTGTATATAAGAAATCCAATTGCAACTATAATAGCTAAAAAGCCAATTTGATATATTATATCAAACCAATTTTTCTTTAGCTTGAACTATTAGTGGAATGTTTTGAATTAGAATAAATACAACTAATAAACGTATAAAAAGTAATTTCAATTTACTACCTCTTCCTATTTGATTTTTACATAGGTAGTTTTACCAATTTGATTTTTCTTATTAAACTAACCTGCCCCGCCCCGATAGTTCAATAAAAAAAAGCTGCCTTAAAGACAGCTTTTGATCTTCAGCTAACGCTCCGTTAGCCATCCATGAAGCGCAAAAACCAGCGCTTCACCAAAGAGAATGAAAATTGGTCTCTATGTCGATAATGTTTTAATGGCTGGCGAAGAAGGTCGTTGAACTATGGTGCCTTTGAGCCCATCCGTTAGTCTGACTCCGACGACCACGGTGTACCACTGACTGTCGCGCCCTTTATGGGTAGCACTCAGGGAGATTAATCCTTTTTTGGTCGTCGCGCTAGCCTCTACTTAATTTGCTATAAATTGGAGGTTTTTGTTTAACGATTGACCAAACTCAATCAGATCACTCATAAGGCTCAGCCTTTTTTTAAAAAGCATTTTTACTGGGTCTATTTTGTTGTGGTTTTTTCTGGATTTTGTGCTTTTTTAATTTTCATGGGAGTTTAAGTAGAATCCTTCACAATCTTTTCTACCCTTCCCAATCACTTAACGAATATAGAAATCAATAAACTAATTGCAAAGAAGATATATGCTATTTGAATGGTTGTATACATTGTAAATTCAAAGGCTGAAAGTTTCCTTTGTTTTTTGGTTTTTACCAAATGCCGAAGATAGAAAGAAGAACTAATAATAAGTATTACTATGGAAATTGTACGTAAGGTTTCTGCATAAATTATCAAGTCTTTTCAACTCCTTTCTCTACACCCCCCTGCACGTAGCAGTAGTTCATTAATTTGATTCACTAACGCACTCCGTTTGTTTAAGTAGACACAATTCCTCACATCCAAATTATAACATTATTCTTTCACTAAACTGCCCCTTTAGTTCCATAAAGAAAAAGCTACCTTAAAGACAGCTCTGATCTTCAGCTAACGCACCCGTTTGTTCAAATTTGCAACCTTTCAGATTGTCCCTTACTTATAAAATGATTAAACAAAAGATAGATATATACCCCTATCACACCTCCAAGGGTATTTAGAATGACATCATCAATGTTTGTTGAACGAGCATATAATAAAAACGCTGACCCTGTAGAATTTTCAATAAATTGAATTAGTTCAATCCCAATAGAGATAAGCATTGTAACCATAATAGTCTTTTTTATACTTGTTAAGATGCTAAGAGACATTAGTGCAAAAGCTAATGGGGTCAACATTAATAATGGACCCATTAGTTGTGTAATTTCTGATTCTAAAATTGTTTTAAAAGGAACTAAATTTAGCAATGGAGTTGTTGAAGATATAACTTGATCCTCCAAATAATGCCACACCGGAATAAAGGTAACTACCTGATGTAATGAGCATAAATACACAATAAAAGCAGTTAGAACGACTAACTTATAAAAATTATTTACTATCGTTTTTTTTATCAAAAATATTATACAAACCGTTATAGGAATACAATTGATATAAAGCTCAATGAATTTTATACGTAAAAAACTAGAATCATAATTAAATTTCAATATTAACGGGATAAGGAAATAAAAAGTAGGAATAAGAATTGTAAACCATTTCACATTTTTTGACATAGCGAACCTCTTTCTTCACAAAATCATATGAACATTTTAACATTTATTTATAATGACTTTGTCCAAGTATTAAAATCTTGTTAAACTCCCTCAGTTTGATGCGAATATCTCTCGAATGCTCAATTACAATAATGTATCTATTCGGTGCATCATTATAATAAACGGAATTTCCTTTCTATTATAGCTATATTTTCTTTCAAAATATTACTAGTGGTTCTGTTGCAAAGTTTGAAAAAAGCATAAACAGGTTGGTAAATGAAGAACAATGTTTAGGAAGTAGCTAGTAATTGTTGAAATTCATTGTACGTTGAAAAGGCGGAGTCTCTTTGAAGACTTCGCCTTTGTTTATATTGGGCATGAATGGTTTCAATACCTTTAATTGTACGTGAAGCATGACGAAGATTTTGCAACAAAACCCTTCAAATCGTTGCCGTACCTCTAGTATAATCAGAATTTCCACAAAATAATTGGTAATGACTCCAGCCCTCTAAAAATTTCAGAATGTCTCCATTTAATTTCTATATCTGAACGAAGTGTAATGTCAGGAAAATTTTGAATAAGTTGTTGGAAAGCAACCTGTCCCTCTAAGCGAGCAAGAGGTGCACCTAAACAAAAATGTATCCCATTTCCGAAGGCTAGGTGTTTATTTGGATTTCTGGTGATATCTAGCTTGTTAGGATTTATAAATTGATCGGGATCGCGGTTAGCAGCAGCTAAACCTAGAAATATGAAATCCCCTTTTTTAATTTCCTGATCTCTAAAAATAAAATCTTCTACTGCATAACGAGATGTGGCAAATTCAACTGGATTAGTAAAGCGAAGAAACTCTTCTATAGCCGTTTTCATATACTCTGGATGATCTTTCAACTTTTCTAATTGATCACGATGCTGTAAAAGTGCTAGCATTCCATTTCCTATTAAGTTCACGGTTGTTTCATGCCCTGCGACAATTAATAAAAATAACATAGATAACAGTTCTTTATGGGAAAGCATGTCACCATTCTCTTCAGCGATGATTAACCCACTAATAATGTCATCACTTGGATTCTTTTTTCTTTTTTCAATTATTTTCTCTAGGTATCGAATAAATTGTTTAATAGATTCTTGAAATTTTGGAGCATTGTCTCCATTTGAAATGTTTGTAATTGCATTTGACCACACCCGGAATTGATGGCGGTCTTCTTCCGCAATACCCATCATTTCGGAAATAACGGTTACAGGAAGAGGAACCGCGTAATCCTCTATTAGGTCAACATCTGTTTTGTTTTTCATTTCTTCTATTAACTCGCTAGAGATTTGTTCGATTCTATTTTGGAGCCCTGTAATCATTTTAGGTGTAAACACTTTATGAACCAAAGTTCGTAGACGAGAATGGTCAGGTGGATCTTTAAATAACATGTTATTCACAATTAAATCTAATTCTTTCTGTTGCTCTTGAGTTTGTTCTCCATCAGACTTTAATATATTTATAACATCTTTTGTAACTTTTTCGTCTTTCAATAAAGTGATTACATCCTGATAACGAGTAATTAACCACGCTTGTCTCTGATATTCTCCCTGGGAGATTATAAATGGATGCACTGGTTCATGCTCTCTATAATACGCTAATGTTGGGTAAGGATTATTTTGGTACTCTGATGAATACAAATCGAATGCCATTTTTTCCATGCTTCTCTCTCCTTTTTATGGATTACAAAAAAGGTATCTTAACCTTAATAAGCCTTCTTAATACTTTTGTGGTTTCCCGATAATTAATGAGTGTACAAATTATTGTATTTTATCACCTCAATAATTTTTAACAACCACCTATATTTCATCAAAAAACCTATACCTTTGTTGTGCTTAACTTTAACTTATGATCTACTTCTTGAAACTTCGGTATTTATCTAATGGAGTAACTCAAAAAAATGGCCCAATTGTGGAACAACAGCTTTATGATAGCCCTGTCTTTTTAAATTTCTTTTTAACTTTACGTTTGACGAATTTTATGTGTTCCCCTACTTTTTTTGGGAAGGCTGGCTCGTCGTGTGGGGGCGAAACTCCGAGAACAAACGCGGGACTTAAGTGATAGACTGGACCGTACAACCCGGTGCTCATGTTCTCCCAATTTTTCTGTACATCCTGTCAGTGTGCACTTTTGTGGTGTGCGAAATCGCCCTGCTTGTTTTTGGTTATAAAGAAGGACAGGACTAGCCCTATTATCCCGAAGATAATAACAGCCAAATAAGCGTCATTCATTCCGTCGATGGAGGCTTTCTGAAGCAATTGCGCAGGATCAGTAATAGTTCCTTCCGCTGCCAACTTCACGGCATGTGTCTGTGCTCGACTGGTTAGAATGGTAACCAAGAGCGCTGTGCCAATCGCACCTGATACCTGCTTGACCGTATTGGAAATCGCGGTTCCATGAGAGTGCAGCGATGCTGGCAGCTGGTTTAGTCCGGCAGTTGTAATAGGCATTAAAAACAGCGCCATCCCGATCCGTCTGCACGTGGACATGAGTAAGAGATACACATAGCTTGTAGAAGATGTTAATGAAACAAAACCGATCGTGGTCACAATAGTGATGACAATTCCGATGATAGACAGCCATTTAGCTACAAACCGGTCGAAGAGACTGCCTGCTACCGGCATCATTAGACCCATAAGCAATGCGCCAGGCAGCATTAGAATTCCGGCATCAAGCGCCGAATAATGTCTCATATTCTGTAAATAAATCGGAAGCAGCATCATATCCGCATACATGACCACCGTCACGACTATATTAATGATCGTGGTTAGCGAGAACAGGTTATACTTAAAGGCTTTCAAATCCAACAGGGGACTGTTGCTTCTTAACTGGCTGATGGAGAATAATACAAGTGAAAGTACGCCTATCGCCAAGCTTGCCATCACTTCGGTACTCGACCAGCCAACGGCGCCCGCTCTGCTGAAGCCGTATAATAAGGTGCCGAATCCGAGTATAGATAAAATCATTCCCGTTACATCCAACACGGGATAAGAGCGTTCTGTCACATTTTTCAAGTAAAAGAAGGCAAGAAGAATAACCAAGGCGGCGAACGGAATAATAACGTAGAACAGCGCGCGCCATGCAAAATGATCCAGCATGTATCCGGCATACGTAGGACCTACAGCTGGCGCGAAAATGATGGCTACTCCAATCAACCCCATAGCTCCTCCCCGTTTCTCCGCTGGAAAGAGGGTAAGCACAACATTCATCAATAAAGGCATAATAATCCCTGCTCCGGCAGCCTGTATGAGACGTCCGATTAACAGCACTTCGAAGCCAGGCGCGATGCCGGATATGGTTGATCCAGCAAGAAACGCAATCATTGCCGAAAGAAATAGCTCACGGGTTGTAAAGCGCTGTATAAGATAGGCTGTCATAGGAATAAATACTCCGTTGACCAGCATGTAGCCAGTTGTCAGCCATTGGGCGGTCGTTGCTGCAATGTCAAAAACCTTGATTAGTTCCGGAGTCGCCACGCTCATAATGGTTTGATTTAAAACGGTAATAAATGTGCCCAGAATCATAATAAAGAGAAGGGGACCTTTTTTGACGGTGTGTATAGTCAACTCTCCACTCATTATTTGTCTTTTCCTTTCCTCATCCGTATTTTAGGAAAAAAATCCTTTTTGCTCCAGCAAATCCTCTGTGGCCTTCCACAACTTCTGCTGCATTGCGGCATCTCCCCCGGGCGGCACTGGTTCAATTGATTTTCCATTTCCAACATTAAAGTATCCGCCTGTCATTTTTTGATATTCCGGCTTCACAATCAATCGGGTGATAATATCGGCTCCTCTTCGCGGATCTCCAAGACGAAGGGCTTTCAACAATCGTTCTAATACGGATGCAAACCAAAGTTCTCGTCCTAGTCCGGTAACATTAAATCCTGGATTTAGCGCATTTACGCTGATTCCCATACCAGCCCACCGTCGTGCCAGTTCAGCAGTGAACATAATATTAAACAATTTGGTTTTTCCATAGATGGCGGATGAGCCGCGAGCGGTAAAGGGAGTTGTATCAGTTAAATCGTCGGGGAGCTTCAAAACGCCATGACGGCGTGAAGCTTCAGAGGCAACATTGACAACTCTGGCCTTGCCTACGTTCTGCAGAGATGGTTTTATCATATGTGTCAACAGCCACGGCGCTAAATAATTGACAGCAATCATTTCAGGAAGCCCCTCGGGAGTGATGCGGGGCTCGAAGGCATGAATTCCCGCATTGTTCAACAGCACATCAATTTTAGGGTAAGCGGCGGCTATTTCACTGCCAACTCGTTTAACATCCTTCAATAGCGATAAATCTCCATAAAAAAAATCAATTTTCACTGATGATGTATTTGCCTCAATCTGTTTTCTCGTAGCTTCAGCACGTTCTTTACTCCTAGCAGTCAAGACAAGGTCAAAACTTTGGCTTCCCAATTCAAGCGCGACAAGCTGTCCAAGACCGCTGGTGGCACCTGTTATGACAACAGTTGCTTTTTTAGGCATCGTCATTTCTCCTTCATGTGATACAATTTTTTTGAAGTAATCATTCCAAACAACAGGTGAGGTAGGACATATAGTTGACATATATCCACTATATCAATTTGATTGACATATGTCAATCAAATCGAGTTGTTTTTGATCTAGAGAAAGGTGAGTGAGCATGAAGTATAATCCATTCAAAAATGAACCGAGGGAGAAACTGGAGATTGAGTTAGGCGAGCAGCTTAACGCCCTCATTAGCGCTGCACATGCCCTGAATGTCAGAGCTGCGGCGAAATTTGATTCCTCCTTACAGCCTGCCGCCTTCCATATCGTTCGTTGGTTGTACTCCTATGGTCCAACTAATGCCGCCGCTTTAGCGGAATCAACAGCGATGGATCGAAGTTCGGTCAGTCGCCTTGTCAAACAGCTCCAGTCTCTGGGGTATGTGAGCAGAGAGGCATCCCCTAATGATGGTCGGGGAATTGTGTTGTCTCTTACCGAATATGGACAACAAAAAATAACTGATGCGCTTAAGGAAAAAGAGTCCATTTTTTTTGAGCGAATCTCAAACTGGAAAGATGCGGAGCTTCATGATTTCATCCAAATGCTCAGACACTTTAATGGATTCGTCAGATGAGAACGTAATATTGCGGTAGTGGCCCCCTTAAAAGCACTTGCAAACAGCAGCGCCCCTACCCATTCTGCAAACCCTAGCGTTTCATGGATATGATGTAGACAACTGCGTCCCCGATGGTAATATGAATTCAGCTAATAGGAGATGCTGATCAGGAAGCACCTGTCAGATAGAGGGATACCCTCTGTTTGACAGTGCTTTTTGGGTTCTGGTGCAAAAACATTTGATAGAGACATAGAACCTATATGGACTGTTCAATGACAGTTTATGATGCAATTCCAAACAATTTATGTATGAATCTAACTTCATTTTGGGCAGACTTCATCTGTGGGTGAAGTTGTCCTCTTTTCAGCATATGCATGGCTTCAACACCACTCAATATAGAAGTGGCTGTTTCATACGACTTGAATCCTAACATAGAACACACACGTTTCTTAATGAAACGGTGAACCTGTTCCACTATATTATTGAGATATTTAACTTGCCTTATTTGTATGCCTTCAGGCATACGTTTCTCTTCTTTTGCCTCTTGAATCGCTACGGAATAGGCCGGATTCTTGTCTACTGTTATAACACGAGGTTTACAAATATGAGAAGCAGCCAAGGCTTTCTTAAAAAAGCGCTTGGCTGCTTGTTTATCTCTTGATTCAATTAGATAAAAATCAATGGTATTTCCTTTAGAATCGACTGCGCGATATAAATACACCCATTGACCTTTTACTTTCACATATGTTTCATCGGCTCTCCAGAAGTCATTTGTTATCTTAAGATGACGTCGTACTCTTTCGTATAATTCGGGTCCATATTGATGCACCCAACGCATAATGGTGGTGTGAGCAATAAACAAGCCTCGTTCCTCCATCATTTCCACCAAATCACGAAAACTGAGATTTTACCTTAGGTACCATCTTACTATTAATAAGATAAGAACAGGCTGATAATGCTTCCATTTAAACAAATTTTCCTTTTCCATACCAATCACAACCCTTTTTTAGAGTAATAGTATCAGTATGTCCAAGTTTAGGAGATTACTTACAAGAGCTTTAGAGTTTTTGCACCAGAGCCAAAAATATTTTATTAAGCTGCTTTGAGTGCAGGTAATTTAGCTTGTCTACGTAAATAAATATTATTAACAATTAAACTTACAATGGTAATTAATGCACCTAATACTTCTACAGTTGGCATGTTGTACCCATTAATAATCGAAATAATAAATGTAGTAATTGGAACCATATTCATAAACAAGATTCCATTGATTGGTGTAATTATTTTATTACCAAGATTCCAACAGAATACTGCTAATACACCAGCAATAAAGATCATATAAAATAATGCTCCGGATACATCAAATACCATTGTAAGAGTCGGAATTTTTAACCACCCTAAAGCTGTAGCTAGACCTACGATAATTACAATAGAAATAGAACCGAAGAAAGATGTTAATGTTGTATAACGAAGTGGTGACCAACTTGGGAAATAGTTCCCTCCCATTGTATAAATTACCCAGCAAAGAGCACCGATTAGAATTAAAAGCCCCGCAAATAAATTAGCATCTTCAGAAAATAATACACTTAAATCCCCTTTTGTAATGACTAAGACTACTCCAATTAAAGATGCGAACATACAAGTCAATGTTACTCCACTTGGTTTAACACGTTTTACTAACCAGTTAACCATTACGCCTAGAAGTGGTTGTACTGCCATCATAATAGAAGCAACTACAGCACCAGATGGCCCAGCTAATTTTTGACCTAAAAATACTAGAAAATTAAACCCTGCAAACCCCATAGTTCCAAAAAATAATAGTTTTCCGCTTTTCCCCTCCGGACTTATAAATTTTTTTCCTTCGATAGCTAGTAATAAAACTACAAATACAACAGTAGCGGTAACGTAACGAAAAGCTGTAAAGTAAAATGGATCCATTATTTTTAAAGCATCCCCCATAATGGGAAACATTCCTCCCCATGATAGTACCGCTATTAAACACATAATAATTCCTAACATGAATTTATTATTCTTCATTTGTATCATCTCCTATTATTCAATTTTTTTATGCTAATATATTTTGAAGTTGTCTAATCTTTACTTTTCCAGATAAGCTGTATGGGATTTCGGGAATAAAGTGAATATCAACATTTGATTTTGGTCCAATGATATCTGTAATATCTCATAGAACAGGACTATAGGCATGTAAAATGCCGCTTTGCCAAATCTGCAGGATTTCAAAGTCTTCGTCATGCTTCGCGTACCTTGAAAGGAATCGAAACGATTCATGCTATATATAAACGAAAACGAGGTTTGCAGCCAAACCCCGTTTTTTCAACGTACAATAAATTACAACAATTACTTACAATTGCATAAGATTCAACTGTATTCACCCTAACTTTCTATCTTTTAAAAAAACTTTGCAACAGCACCGCTTTTTTTTAATGGTGTGATTAGGAAAAATAAGAAAGGATATGTACGATTACAAATTCGCGAAAGTCGAAATTATACTATTAATTTCATTAGGATACAGCCTTCGTATTGTCGGCTATTGCCCTCTCGGGAGAAGGGCGAGCTGAACGCATCTATATAAAACAAAAGAGCTGCACGTCGAAGTACAGCTCTTTATCTTGTTTGCCCTTGTGCTCTGCCTCACGGCAGAAAGAAAAGCGAACTGCGCACAATATTATCCAGCATTTCACGTTCCGCCGTTACTGTGGTCACCGTAATCCCGTGCATAACATTAACTAGGTATTGGGCCAATGCTTTCAAATTCCAGGTTCCCTTCAGCTCACCGGTTTGTACCGCACGTTCCAACAATTGGTAAAAGACTTCCTCATTCTCAGCCATATTGGCTTGGACTCGCTTAAATACCTCCGGACGGGAAGCTGCCAGCTCTAACGAGGCATTCACCATAAAGCAGCCTCGGCGGCGTGTATATTCGATGACCTCTTGAAAATAGCGCAGCAGAAGTTCTTTTGCCGACCCTTGTTCATACAAGATAGCCGCCAGCTGCTGTTTAGATTGCTGGTCGTAACGCTCCAGCGCCTGAAGGTACAAGTCCTCTTTACTTCCAAATGTCTCATAAATGCTGCTTCGGCTAAGTCCAAGCTGCTCCACCAGATCCTTCATGGAACACCCCTCGTACCCTTTATGCCAAAACACGTCGATAGCCAGATCCAATACTTTTGGAATTTCAAAACTTTTATTTCTGCTCATAACTCACCTCTTCTCAAAACAATCTTACGCGGCAAAAAAGGTGCGTGAACTCCGGTTTCACTTAAGCTTGTACAAACTTCAGGATCTCGGCGTTAAACTTGTCCTTCTCTTCAAACACGAGTCCATGGCCGCTTTCCTCAAACACGATGACTTCCGGGTCTGGAAATCCGTTAATCTGAGGCTCAAAAGGCATTGTATCATGTTTGCCTTGGAAAATACGAACCGGCACATGAATTTGGGCCAATTCTTCCCGCGAATCTTCATAAGCAAGGCTCTTGAGCGACATTGTAAGAGCTATGGGATCGGTCTCCAGCGACATGCGGTTGTACCAGTCGACAAAAGCCTGGCTCGGCTTTTGATGGAACAAAGAGCTGTTGAAGCCTTCAATCAGCTGCGGACGGTCCTGCTGTGCAGCTTCTACAAGGGACTCCACAACATCAACCGGCAAGCCGTAAGGATAATCCGGTCTTTGCGTGAAGAGAGGCGTAGCGGCGGAGGCAAGTACCAGCTTGGAAACGCCATAACCTTGATGTCTTGCCATATATCTCACCGCAACAGCCCCGCCCATCGAGAAACCGACCAGTGTCGCATTTTTAATCTCCAGCTGCTCAAACACCCGGCGAATGTCATCTGCAAACTGATTGTACGAATAGCCGTTGAACGGACGGTCAGATTTCCCGAAACCTCTCAAATCAATACCGATGTAACGAATTCCTTTGAACGGAAGAACGTTTCTTTGGTATTCATACATGGCTTGCCCAACAGGAAGGCCATGTATGAACACAACCGGCTTCCCTTCGCCGACATCTTCCACATACAAGGTTACGTTGCTTCCTACAGGTACATAATGACCAGAAGCTGTTGTTAATCTTTGAGTCATAATAATGATCCTCCTATATTATTCGATTTTTAGATTTTTGATGCATTTTGGAATAATCGTTCCGAAAAAGGTTTTTAAAAACCGAGTCCCTGAGACTCGACGGTTGCTTCTCGGAAAATTACAGCGCAGCCTCCAATATTTTGCGGCTTACATCTAAGGTAACATCCTTTGTTTCAGATAGAGCAGTCATACCGTGGGACTCCAACTGGTTGATGATTTCGTCAATATTTTCAGCACCAAGGCCGTAATCGGAGAGTTGGGTTTTTACCCCTAGGCTTTCAAAAAAATCTTGTGTTTGTCGAATCGCTGCATCGATACGTTCATTCTTGCTGCCTTCGCGAATATTCCAGACACGATCGGCATACTGAAGTAATTTAGCGTGTTTTTGTCGACGACGCACCTTCATCACGGCAGGAATAACAACAGCCATAGTCTGTGCGTGATCAATTCCATAAAGCGCCGTGAGCTCATGGCCAATCATATGAGAGGTCCAATCTTGCGGTACTCCGGCCCCAGTGGTACCATTCAGCGCCGACGTCGCACTCCATACAAGATTAGCCCTTGTTTCGTAATCTTGCAGATTATCAACAGTTTGAGGACCCACTTCAATCAAGGTTTGGAAAAGCCCTTCGGAGATACGGTCTTGCACCCTCGCATCAACCGGGTAAGTCAGATACTGCTCAAATACATGCGAGAAGGCGTCGATAATACCGTTAGCCACTTGATGTTTAGGCAGTGTAAACGTAATTGTCGGATCTAATATGGAGAACTGCGGGAATACCAATTCGCTGAAAAACGGCAGTTTGCTCTTTTGTGCCTTATGGCTGATGACGGAGTAAAAGTTCATTTCGGATCCTGTTGCTGGTATCGTTAACACGACACCAAACGGGACGGCTTTCGTAATTTCCGCTGGTTTTACTTGCCCTCCGCTAAATATGTCGAAGAAGTTATCGCCTTCTAAATGAGCTCCTGCTGCCACAAATTTCGTCCCGTCAATAACGGATCCTCCACCAACCGCAAGCAAGAAGTCAATGTTCTCTTTGCGTACGAGCTCAATTGCTTTTACCAATGTTTCGTAAGCGGGGTTCGGCTCAATTCCGCCAAATTCAAATACATTACGTGTTCCAAGAGCCTCTTTTACTTTATCGAGGGTCCCGAATTTTTTAACGCTTCCCCCGCCATATAGAACTAATACATTGGTATTGGCAGGCACCAGTTTGTCAAGTTCGTGAAGTCGATCTTTACCGAATACAATCCGTGTTGGGTTATAAAAATCAAAATTTAACATAATAGATTCTCCTTTCAAAACCTTGGTAAGTTTCTTCCATATTTCTAAATGACAAGTAATAAGATACTTTAATCATTGAAAAGTTCCACTGTGGATGTCGGCCGAATTGGGCCATAATCAGCCATTGGCATTCTGATTCCCATCACCCCGAAGTATCCGCACCGATTCCATCGATGCTTGGATAATCGGTGTAGCCTCGCTCACCGCCACCATAGAATGTGGAATCGGTATCCAGCGACATGCGGTTGTACCCAATACCATGTAACGAATTCCTTTGAACGGAAGAACGTTTCTTTGGTATTCATACATGGCTTGCCCGACAGGAAGGCACAACCGGCTTCCCTTCGCCGACATCTTCCACATACAAGGTTACGTTGCCTCCTACAGGTGCATAATGACCGGAAGCTGTTGTTAGTCTTTGAGTCATAATAATGATCCTCCTATATTATCCGATTTTTAGATCTTTGACGCATTCGGGAATAATCGTTCCAAAAAAGGGTTTTAAAAATCGAGTCCCTGAGACTCGACGGTTGCTTCCTAAATCCTTTCCAAAAAAAGCCTGTTTCTCTCTTTCCGGAACATTCATTCCACTATAGAAATAACTATACTCTTTTTTACGCCTTGGAGTCAAGCGTCGGAAAAAAAGGCAAGGGCATTCGCTGGGGTTAAGCCGAGATACAGGTAATTTTGGGTCATAGGATGTATTTCCACCATCCGATTATCGTGTAACAAAAAGGTATTTTAATAATAGTGGTACGGATTATTTTTGATACAGTATTTTGTTACAGCTAGTTCAACGGTTAGGATATTTCATATTTTCAAATACAAAGCGTAACAAAAACGAACGTTTATGTTACAAATATCGCTGAAAAACAATATTCGGTAAAAAATCTATTGATGTGACCTAGTTTTACACGTATCCCGGCTGTACTCCATATAGGTGAATATTACCATTTAAAGGCTTGGAGTAGGTATTTTTTATTTTGTTGTTCAACTATCCTGCCCCGATCGTATTATAAGGTCAGCCAGATATTTCTGGTTGAACAATTTTTATATCGATATATGATAACGGTAGCTGGGGCAGAACGTTCCTGCCCGTGGGG